>NZ_NCWQ01000089.1:0-21397 GCF_002156885.1 Flavobacterium sp. AJR
ATTAACCTGTTTTTCCCAAAAGCGTGTGCTGGATGTCACTCTTTTTTAATGGCAAATGAAACTATAATTTGTACCATTTGCAGACATGAAATGCCTCTAACCCAATATTATTTAAATCCAAAAAACGAAGCTTTTAAAAAATTTTACGGAAAAATTGAAGTCGAACATGTTTCTGCTTTTCTTTATTTTAATAAGAAAGGAATTGTGCAGGAACTCATCCATAACTTAAAATATAAAGGGCACGAAAATATTGGCACTATGCTTGGCCAATGGCATGTCGAGGATTTAAAAGAATTAGTACTAGATATACCTTTTGACATGATTATTCCAGTTCCTTTGCATCGAAAAAAATTTCATGAAAGAGGCTACAACCAAGTAACTACATTTGGCCGCGCTCTTTCTCAAGGTTTACAAATAGATTACAACGATACTTTATTGATTAGAACCAGATACTCTAAAACCCAATCTAAAAAGAATCTTTTAGGAAGATCAGAAGGTCTTAAAGAAATATTTGATGTCTCGTTTACCGAAGACAAACACGATAAGCATTTTTTACTTATCGATGATGTAATCACAACTGGAGCAACACTTGAGGCTTGTTCTCGTGCATTACTAAAAATTCCAGGTGCCAAAATCAGCATTGTTTGCATGGCAATGGCACACTCTTAAATTAGCTTTAGTATTTATTCGAAACCAATCTTTTTTACTGTTTTTCTATCTCCATCATATACAACCAAGAAATAAATCCCTGTATCTAAACGATTATTCAGTATAATTTTTTGCTTGAAATTTGCCATACTTTCAAATGTATTACGGTAAACCTCTTTACCCGCATCATTGTATATAAAGACTCTAACTCCATCTGTTGATTCACATCTAAAAGCAATTTCAAGATCTCCTTTAGTAGGATTAGGATAAGCTATAAGCTCCTTTGGCATAACAATGACTTCTGTTTGCAAAGTGTATTTTTTTGTACAAATCTCAATTGAGCCTGAATCTATTGTACCATCTCTCCCTACGTAAGCATCTCTTACCTTGAATGCCCAAGTTCCTGCAGCATCTTTATTATTAAAACTGTTAAGCAAATCAGTAGGAGTTACAGTTTGTAAAGTAGGTATTGAGCAATCTAAAGCTGTTCCCCAATCATCATACTTTAATAACAAACTGGCGTTTACATCTCCACAATTTCTATTAAACAATCGTACAATTGCTCCTTGAGGATTTACTAGTTGCATCTCGACATCCGACAATCTTGTATGTGTCAATCCTACGGAAACATTTACATCTGAAACTATCCCTGCATCGGCCGGAACATTTATATTTCTTGTTGTATATGCTAATGCATTAGGTATTGCAAAAGCTGCTCCAAGTGGATACGAAGTACATGTTGCATCAACTTTATAACCAATTGCAAATGATCTACTGTTTACTGCATAATAAATATTGGCTGTAGGTTCAATTAAAATTCTGCAATTTGTTGCCGTTACATCCTCTGGAACATCCACTGTTTGAGAACCATCATTGGGTGTATTTGCAGCTAAGACAATCGGAAAGGTTAAACCTCCATCTGTAGAAAGTTTTATATTTACATTGGCAGATCCTGGCAAAGTATTCGTGCTTTTTACATCCCAAGTAATAATCTGACTCGTTCCATGAAGCCACCCAATATCATTTGTGCTTTGTGATGTTACTGTAAATGGCCCAATATCTTTTATTACATTTACAATCATTGCAGCTGTATTGGTTTGTGCAGTTCCCGCAGCAGCATTATCACGACCTGTTAATGTAAAATGTAAAGTTCTGGAGATTGACGGAGCCGACTCCCAAGTACTCGTTACTTTACCTGAAAGAACAAGGTCTAAATTTGGCATATAACGTATAGGTGAACTCGAAGGCGGAAATGATCTAAACAATGGCCCATCAGGTTTGTCTGGGCTAGCAATACTTAGGCTTCCTGATGTTGTAATTGCCGTATCATTTTCTTCCCAACAATAAGTAATCGAATCACCATCAATATCAGTACCTGTTCCTTTTAAAATAAAAGCGGTACTAACTGGAATTGTGTAATTAGCACCCGCATTAATCACTGGAGGATTATTTATTATAGGCACACTAACTGGACAAACTTTTGTCGCTAGATTTTCTTGAATTTGTAAAATACTAGCATATGTAAAATAATCATCGGAGTGATCTTGTATATCGTAATCATCTGTAACTCCTGCATATCCCATGATTGTAGAACCACTTCCCGGTTCTACATTTACGCCTGCTCCTTCTATATCATAAGAAAAAGTATGGGTTGCTCCTAATTGATGCCCAAATTCATGTGACACAAAATCAATATCAAAAGTATCTCCTTGTGGTTTTCTATCAGATGGAGATGTAAACCCACTTCCTTTAGAATTATCTACACATACGCAACCAATACAACCAGCATCACCGCCACCTCCTGATGCTCCAAATAAATGACCAATATCATACGCATTTTCGCCAATAACATTTGTTAAAGTAGTTTGAACTTCTTGATTCCAAGCTCCTTTAGCTCCTGTGGCTGCATCAGAATAAGGGTCTGTCGCTGCATTTGTATAAATAACAGCTTCATTATTGGCAATTATGATTAATCTTAAAGCCAAGTCTTTATTAAAAACACCATTAACTCTTGTCATCGTAGCATTCATTGCTGCTAATGCGTTTGCTTTTGTACCTCCAAAATAAGCCGCATATTCGCCTGTACAAGACAATGCCAATCGTAGAGTTTTAAATACTTTATTGTTTGCTGCTATTTTAGCTGTCTTGGCTTTTAATTCTTTATTTAATACAATATCTTTTGTCTTACATGTTAATGGCAAACTTCCTTTATCTCTGCTTTTAGCAGTAAACAGGGTATATTCTCCACTATTTTCTGTAATTGGTTCGATAAATTCAGAAGCATTATCAGCTCTTAAAACCATCGTCTGGATTCCTTCTGGAGAAACACTAAAATGAATTTTTGCTGTTTTATCTTTACTACTTATTCCTTCGTAAGCTCTAATATCTGGGTATTTTGCCTGCAACTGAGGATCAAAATTAGAAGATTCCCAAACAGTATATTTTTCGAAAGCACCATCCATATTAGGAATCGTAATTTCGGCTGTAGTTCTTTTATCTGCCTTAAGTTGTACACTAGCGAGTTTTTCTTTCAAAAAAACTTCGTTTAGTTTATAAATAATCTTTTCTCTATCGTCTGACTTTACATTTCCTCTCTCGGTAATCGAAGTGGTACTTTGACTAACTTTTTTCCACATTTCGTTACTTTGTGCCTGAATTTGGACAGAACTAAAGATAATTAATAAAAGAAGTATAGTTTTTTTCATGTTGAGAAATATTTAAAGTTCAAAATTAATTCAATTAATGTGAATAAAAAGATTTAATCGTCAAGTAATTATATAAAATCGTCAAATAAAGCTTTTTTAGCAAAATCATCCCCAACTTTATAAAAAATCAATTCTCCTTACTATTAGATTTAAAATAGATAGTATAAATTTGCAACATCTTAAACTATTTGCTTTGAAGCTCTTTCATTCTATAACCGATTTTCGATCTACCAAGAAAACAATACTAACTCTTGGCACCTTTGATGGTGTACATATTGGTCATAAAAAAATACTTGAAAAGATTACCCAAAATACTCAGGACGGAAAATATGAGAGTTTGGTTCTTACTTTCTTCCCTCATCCTAGAATGGTATTACAGGAAAAATCAGAAATAAAATTACTGAATACAATTGCCGAAAAAACAAAACTCCTAGAAAACACAGGCATAGAAAACCTTGTCATTCATCCTTTTAACGAAAGTTTTTCTAGATTAACTGCCGAGGATTTTGTGAGTTCTATTTTGGTAAATCAGTTTCATATCCAGAAAATAATCATTGGTCACGATCACCGTTTTGGAAGAAACAGAACGGCTGATATTAATGATTTAATTGCATTTGGGGAGCAATATGGTTTTGAAGTAGAGCAAATTTCGGCACAAGAAATAAAAGATGTATCTGTAAGTTCTACCAAAATAAGAAAAGCATTAACCGATGGCGATATGAATCTTGCCAATGAATATTTAGGTTATGATTATTTCCTAACTGGTACTGTTGTAAAAGGAAAACAACTAGGCAGAACTATTGGTTTTCCTACTGCTAACCTAAAAATTGAGGAGGAATACAAATTAATTCCTAAAAATGGAGTGTATATTGTAAAATCTATTATCAATAAAAAAGTGGCTTATGGTATGATGAATATTGGCTTTAACCCAACTGTGGGTGGTCAGGCTCAGTCTATCGAAATTCATTTCTTAGATTTTGATGAAGATATTTACAATTTAGAAATTTCCGTTTCTTTATTGCAATATGTTCGTGAGGAACAAAAATTCGGCTCTTTCGACCTTTTAAAAGAACAATTAAAAAAAGACAAAGAAACAACTATAGCCTTCACAAATAAATTATAATTCCTTTAATTTATTTCTGCCATTCATAATGATAACGTAGTGATTTTTTTAGTAAATTTGATAAGCATTACACTGTATATCAACCAAATACTATTAACTTCTTAAAAATAATCGTTATGAAACTTTCAAAAGAATTATACAATGGGATTCTTATATTCCTAGGTATTGGTGTTTATTTTTTATTAATGAATGTTTTAGGTCTTTCTCATATACTTTACTTACGTGCACTGAACGTAGCTTTTGTTGTTTATGGGGTAAACAGAACTATAAAAATGAATCTTGCTGAAGGCGAAACCAATGCTGTTTCTAATGCTGTTTCAGCCATGACAACATCTGTAATTGGAGTCGCACTTAGTATTCTCGGATTACTTATTTACAGTTATGCTCGCGGTGGAGATGCGTATGTAAAAACTTTATCCGCCACTTTTATGTTTGGCGGTAACCCATCTGTTCCAACCTACTGTATTTGTTTATTGTTTGAAGGTATCGCTTCATCTGTAGTTGTAACCATGCTATTAATGTTGTATTGGAACAATAAATATGCTGCTGACTAATTTGTTTTAGCACTTTTTTTAAATTATTTTTTTAATAAATCTGAGAATTCCAAAAGGATAAATTACTGTTTTTTGGGTGTCCTTGCGAACCTACATTTGTAAATTGTGTCTTAAAATACAACCGCAAAAACTTTTAATAGACTGAAATTAAAATACTGCATTGATTCATTAGAACAATTTAATTACTTTTGAGCATCAAAAAATCGCATAGATGAACAGTACAAAACACAATTGGACGAAAGACGAGATTATCGCTATCTATAATAAACCAATGATGGATTTGCTTTATGAAGCAGCATCAATTCACAGAGTAAATCATGACCCAAATGTAGTTCAGGTATCTACTTTGTTATCTATTAAAACAGGTGGTTGCCCTGAAGATTGTGGCTATTGTCCTCAAGCTGCTCGTTACCATACTGGAGTAGAAGGAAATGATTTAATGTCAGTTAGTCAGGTAAAAGCTCAAGCTTTACGAGCAAAATCTAGTGGTTCATCTCGTGTATGCATGGGAGCTGCCTGGAGAAATGTAAAGGACGGACCAGAGTTTGACCAGGTTTTGGAAATGGTACGTACCATTAATAAACTAGACATGGAAGTATGTTGTACTCTTGGTATGATTACCGAAAACCAAGCGCAGCGTTTGGCCGAAGCTGGTTTATATGCTTACAACCATAACTTAGATACATCTGAGGAATATTATAAAGAAGTTATATCAACTCGTGGTTTTGAAGATCGTTTGCAAACTATAGAGAATGTTCGTAAAACCAATGTTACTGTTTGTAGCGGAGGAATTATAGGAATGGGAGAAAGTATCGAAGACCGTGCTGGAATGTTAGTAGCTCTTTCTACTTTGAATCCTCAACCTGAATCGGTGCCAATTAATGCATTGGTTGCTGTAGAAGGAACTCCTATGGAAGAAGAGAAACCAGTTGAGATTTGGGAAATGATTCGTATGGTTGCAACAACCAGAATCATAATGCCAGAAACTCAAGTACGTTTATCGGCAGGAAGAACTAATATGAGTCGCGAAGGTCAGGCAATGTGCTTTTTTGCCGGAGCAAATTCTATCTTTGCCGGCGATAAATTACTTACTACTCCAAATCCGGATGTACACGAAGACATGAAAATGTTTGATTTATTAGGTTTGATTCCTCAAAAGCCTTTTACTAAAGTTTCTCAACCAGAAACTGTAGAAGCAGAAGATTCTCAATTTGCACCTCTTGGTGAAAAACCAAAATGGTCAAGACCTGGACACTCTATCGAAAGAAACTTAGAAGCTTCGGTTAAAGCAAAATAATCTGAATTTAGACATATAAAAATCCCTATTAATTAGTTTTAATAGGGATTTCTTACTTTGCTAAAGCATTATCTTTTTTACAACAGTAGTTTTATTTTGCAATAGTATCTTAACTACTACCATTTGTGATGCGACATTAATTTTTGCTATTTCTAACTGATTTAAATTTACTTTATTCTTTTCGTAAATTTTCTTACCCGATACATCATAAACAAATACCTTATCGATAGTTTCGTTAAAAGCATTAATTCTAATCTCTTTGTTTACAACCGAAACAAAAATTGTATTTTCTATTGTTTCAAACTCTCCAGATTTCAATGTTTCATTAGTATATCGCAATGCAAAACGATCATTAAAAGTTCCAACTTCTGTAGAAAAAGTATAATCTGTTTTATACAAATCGTGGATCTCATTGGTTAATTTATCTTCTAAATAGACCATTTGGTTTGCTAATAACCCATCAGACTTATCGATGCCTATAGTAAATTTCCCTGCTATTTCTGAACTATAACCTAACGGTACAGAATCAGCTTCATCAAATGGCAATCCTTTACTCTGGATTACTAATTTTTTATCTTCTTTGATACTATAAAAATTCACAAATTTGTTTCCGTTAAAATTTTCTCCATCAAAAAAAGAGTCATACGAATTGGTTGCTCCTTTTATATATCCCAATAAAATTTGTTTAAAAGCTCCTTCTTTATTCGTTAGATTCAACCAAATACGGTGTCTTTCGACTGAACTTTCTCTATTTTGTTTTTGAACTTTACTCGGTTTAAAAAATTTTGAATTACTACCAATTATTCGCATACTATTATCAAAATTAACTTCTCCTGTTCCTTTGCTACCTAAGAAAAATGCTTGTCCGGAAGCAATAATCCCGTTGGGTTCAGTTTCATTAATTCCAGATGACAAAGCGGATCTTGTTGCAACTCCTCCTAATAAATTATACACTGCATAATCATCAGAATTATAATCATTATTAATAAGTGGGGTATTATGTGTCCAGAAATAAAGCGTTCCGTCTACATTCTCTCTGTTTTTTGATATAAAAACATCTGCATCTATCGCCGAAGGGTATGGATTGCCTATTAAATCATAACCATTTTGATTATCTAATAAAACCGAAATTTTACCATTAGTCGGTATTCCTTTAAAAACAGCTTCGTAAACTGTTGCAATACTTTTTGAAAAATCTCCAGGAGCTTCTATAATATAGCCTTTACCAATTATCATATTGGTTGATGAATTTTCTTTATTCCAAGCTATTTTGGTTGCATTGTATGAAAAATAATTGCTGGATGCTGTATTTGGCGATACATCAAATAGGTTTTGGCTTTCTACTGGTGATGACCAATACGTATAATCATGTTTTAGGATGGGAGTCGTCTTTCTTTTTACCTCAACAAATCCTGTATTTACCACCTCATCATCCAATTGATATAAAGCCGCTGTATCTTCTAGAACCAAGGTTCCCAATCCTGAATAATTTAAACTCAATCCTAAAGTATTCCCTTTAAGAATCGTTACTTTTTTTCCTGCATCAATACTACAATTACATGCATTAACCTGTCCTGAAAAAGTATAATTATCATGAAAAATTAATTCTTTTCTTTCTGATGGTAATCCGTTTGTCCAGTTTGAACCATCCCAAGTAGAACTATCTGTGCATAATTTTAATCGTGCAATCCTATGTTTAGTTTCTCCTGATACTGAATTAAAATTACCTCCTATAAGAAGTTTATAATCGGGTGTAAAACTCATACTGAATAATGTACTATTTAAGTTTACTGCAAAAGATGTGTCATATAAACCGTCTTTTAATAATCGAAGCATTCGCATTGAAGGCACTCCATTATAAGTTCCCGAAAATGCTCCTCCAACCAAAATTCGGTTGTCCTTTTGAACCAAAATACTACGAACATCTCCATTACTAAATCCTGAACCAATTGTAAAAGTGGCATCTAAACTTCCGTCGGGATTTAATCTTGTAATTCTCTTTTGGGCAACTCCGTTGTATGTTAAAAAAGTACCTCCTAAGATTATTTTACCATCAGATTGTAATGCAATTGCATAAACATATTTATCAAAACCATCACCTACACTAAAACTAGTATCTATACTTCCGTTTGAGTTTAAACGAACTAAACCTGGAGATAAGTGTCCATTAAATGTCTCAAATCTTCCACCTACCAAGATTTTTCCATCTGGTTGCACAAACAATGTCTCTATTATTGCATTGGCTCCTGAACCTGTTACAAAACTAGTATCTATCGTTCCATCGAAATTTAATTTTACAATTCTGCCTACAGATAACATTCCATTATAACTCGTGAAATTCCCTCCAACAATAATTTTGGAATCTAAATGTACTGCCAATGCATAAACTTGATTATTGAATCCTGTTCCCATTGTAAAACTTTCATCAATACTACCACTTGGTAAAATTCTGGTAATTCGGTTACAAACTTTTCCATTATAATTTGTAAAAGCTCCTGCAAAAACTATTTTATTATCCGATTGTAAAACAGCTGTTTTAATTGCATTATTTGCTCCAATTCCATTTAGATTAAATGTAACATCCGAAGCTCCATCTTCGAGCAATCCTGCAATTCTTAGGGTTGATTCTCCATTGAATTTTGTAAAATTACCAAAGGCTATCGATTTATTATCTGTTAAAGAAATTATCTTCGAAACCGAATTATCAAATCCAACTCCTGCCGCAAGATATCCTATATCTAATGCTCCTTCTGAATCTATCTTAGCCAATCTTCCTTGGTTCTGGGAATCAAAAACGGCAAATGAACCGCCAACAAACCAAGAACCATCTGTATTATTTGCTAAATCAAGTACTGATGCTGATGCAGGTCCTGAACCAATATCAAAATCAGGCTTCATTGTTCCGTCAGAATTTAAAAAAACCAACCGATTTACCGATACTCCATCATACTTTCCTGTAAAAGAACCTCCAACCATTATATTATTAGCTGCATCTGTCTTGATAACTGTAACACCATCATTACTAAATGCTGTTCCTGACAAGAAATCAGAATCTACAGTTCCATCATTATTCAGCCGAATTATTCTATTTGCAGGTGTTTCATTATAACTTGTGAATTTCCCTCCTGCTAAAATTTTTCCATTTGTCTGTAATGCCAATGCTGCAACATCGCTGTTAAAACCTGAACCTATATTAAAAGTAGTATCGATAGTACCATCAGGATTTAAGCGGACAATATGATTTGAATCTGTTCCGTTAAAAGCGGTAAAATTCCCAGATAGAATGATTTTTCCATCAGATTGAATTTGAATATTTGTAATATTTTTTGAAGAACCTGAGCCTGTTGTAAATGAAGTGTCTAAACTTCCGTCTTCTAATATTCGAGCCACTCTATTAACTACAACTCCATTATATTGGATAAAACTCCCAACAACGATAATCTTACCATCTGTTTGTTGTGCAATATCATATATGATTCCGCTACCTGCTCCATTTGTATTAAAACTATCATCTCTAGATCCATCGGGATTTAAACGAATCAACCGATTGGAAGTTACTCCCGAATAGGTTGTAAATGCCCCTCCGATAATTATTTTTTCATCTTTTTGTATAAGCGAAGCATATACTTTTCCATTAAATCCACTACCTATATTAAAGTCCTCGTCTATACTCCCATCTGGTTTTAACCTACATAAGTAACGTGCTGAAGTTCCATTAAAATTAAAATAATCTCCACCAACAATTAAATTCCCATCTGGTTGTAAGGCTATTGTTCTCACAATATTATCAAAACCATCCCCAGAATGCCCATCATCATAGGTATTAAACGTAGCATCGACACTCCCTTGTTGCCCATTACAAATAGTAATAAATATAAAACTTATCAAAACCAGCAGATAATATTGTTTTGTTTTCAAGATAATCTTCTTTTAAAAGTTATTTCTAAAATGATTAATTAGTAGGAATTTATCGCTAAACTAATCTTTAAAAAACAAAACACAATATTAAAACTTAACTATTTTGTAAATATTACGCTACATTATTAAATTCTAAAAAACCTTTTAAAAACAAAAAACCATTCCGTTTTGTGGAATGGTTTTTAAAAATTAACTTAAATTGTATTTAAAAAATCACCTTCTTGGTTTCGATATGTTTGTTATCAAGGACAACTTTAACCACTAAAACCTGATTGGCAGATTTTAAGTTTTCGATAGTCAGTGTAGGATTTCCTACTTTCTCTTTCTTGTAGATTAATTTACCTGATACATCATAAATAAATACCTTATCTATAGTTTGACTAAAAGCATTGATTTTAATTTCTTTGTTTGCAACAGCTACTAAAACTGCATTTTCTGCTAATTCGAATTCTCCTGTACCTAATGTTTTATTGGTATATCGTAACACAAAACGGTCATTAAAAGTACCTTTTGCAGTTGTAAATGTATAATCTGTTTCGCGTAGATTATGAATTATACCAGCAACTTTATCTTCTAAATAAATACCCTGACTTGTAAATGAACCATCGACATTATCAATGCCTATAGTAAAACTATCTGCTATTGTTGAACTATATCCTAAAGGAACCAAATCTGTTTCTTGAAATGGTAATGCACGTCCTTGAATTACGAACTCTTGACCTTTATTAATGCTATAAAAATCAATATAAGCATTCTTATTGTAAGAAAGACCGTCATAAATACTCTCATAATCATTTGATGCTCCCTCAATATAACCTACCAGCATTTGTTTAAAAGCACCTCCTTTATTAGTAAGATTTAACCACACACGGTTTTTTTCTAAAGATGTTGCTTTATTATTTATACCTGGCTTAAAAAACTCACCATTTTTACCTGCTACACGCATACTGTTCTTGAAAGTAACATTTGCTCCTCCTATTTTTGCATTAACAAAAAAAGATTGACCTGCTGCTATATTTCCTAATGGTTTAGCACTGTTAGACCCTGAAGGAGTTCCATCGCCTTTTACTGGACTTCCTGCAACTCCACCACTTAAATTATAGGTTGCATAATCATTAGAGGCATATTTCCATTTGGTTCCATCATATTTAAGTGGTGTAATATGAGACCAGAAATATAACGTCCCGTCTAAAACATCCTTATTTGCTAGCACAAAATCATCGGCAGATAATGCCGAAGGATATGGATTTCCTACCAAGATATATTCATCTGCTTTTGTTTTGGTAGCAAGAGTAAGAACGCCATTATTAGGAACTCCTTTAAACACAACTTTATGATCATAAGGATAAGGACCCCAATTACGTGATTTAATGATATACCCTCTACCTGTTTCCATATTATCAGCAGCATAAATCCAATTATTTGTTGCAATATCAAAAGCAAAACAAGATTTAGTTCCTAATGACATCGTACTAAATTTTTGATCAACTACAGGCGATGACCAATACACATAATCTTGATCTTTCATACTTTTAGAAAGACGTTCATAAGTGATATCTCCGATATTAGCTACAGCATTATCATTTTTCTGATACAAACTTGCTTGGTCTTCGAATACTAAACTAGTAGTATTATTAGTAGGAGCAACAGTAAGCGAATTAATAACCGTTAATGTACGGCCTGATTTAATCACAACATTCGCATTCGGTTTTATTTCGCAAGAACAACTATTTATATCTACAGGAGTAGTTGCTGCAGGATAATTTCCTGTAAAAATAATATTCTGATCAATTGTTGGTGCCGTACCCTTAGACCATCCCGTACCATTCCAAATATTGGTAACCAAGCCAGGAATCGTAATTTTTGCCGATGCTACTGATGTACAAGTTGAAGTTGTACTTTTTACTGTAAAAGTATAATCCCTAGGAGCAAGTCCCGAAATTGTTGTAGATGTTCCTGTATCAGTTTTTGTTACTGCAGCAGGATTACTTACAATTGTCCATGTTCCAGTTGCTGGAAGCCCGTTTAAAACAACACTTCCTGTAGGAACTGCACAAGTTGCTGCCGTAATTGCACCTTGTGTTGGTGGTGTTGGTAATGATTTTATCGTTAACAAAACGGCATTAGAATTAGTGGAGCAACCACTATTAGTTACTACACATCTAACTCTATTACTATTCCATCCTATAGGTGCATTTGTTAGTGTTAGTGTATTTGTCGTGTATCCAGACACATAAGGATCCTGAGCAGTATCTACATTTGTCCAATTTACATTATCTGGTGAATATTGCCATTGATATGTTGAACCCAAAGCCAAAGTCTCTACTGTAAATGAACCGCTAGTTCCTTCGCAAATTGTTAAATCAGCCGGCTGAGTACTAATTTTTAGCGAAGCATCTACGAAAATTGAAGCCGAAGGAGTTTCGGAACCACCGTTTGAACAGGTAGCAACAGCACGGTAATATGTTGGGGCAGTTTGCGATGTAGTTAAACTAGGATTAGAATTAACTAAATCTAAATATTTAATACTTAGGTTATCAATACTTTGCTTATCATATTGTAACCCTGTACGTGATGAAAATTTATATCTCCAACTACTTTTATTTGCCAATTTATATCCTTGTAACAAAAGATTTGAGACTATTGTTGTTGTTATTCCGTTAATAGATTTTTTAATTTTTAAAGTCAGATAACCATCATTATCTACAGATAACATAACCGTATTATAATCAGTACCTCCAGTTGTTCTTAATAAGAATGCATCAATACCATTTGCAAAAACTAATTGATTATTATATTTAATACGGATACGAGAACCCGTAGCTGTACCACCTACTCCTATACCATCGTTATCGTACGTATCTAATATTAATCTTATTCCACTACCTTCTCCCTCTTCTCCTAGTCCAGCATCGGTAGTAATAATATCAGACGCATAATTCAAACTTATACCGTCTGCTCCATTACCTCCTCCCATTTTATAATCAAATTGTACCGTAAAAGCATTGATATTAGGTACTGGTGTTTTAGTAATAACATATCCACCTTTCTTCGATGATGTGGCTGGAGTCAATACCATCTCAGCATTAGATATTGCAGCATCTCCATAAGCAACTGAGCTAGTAGGCATTCCAGATGAAAAATCTGTATTAAAATAATCTACCGGAGCTGTAGGCGCACTAGCCCATGGTGCATTACCATTTGGAGAGGTTTCCCATTTATAAGTAATTCCATTTGTTTCTGGCGAAACTACTGACAAAGTAAAAGGCTCACTAGTGCAAACTGGATTTTTTGTAACATTAATTGCAGGAACTGATGGGGCGGTAGAACATGGCGCTTGAATATTTACAGTATAATCTTCTACTTGCCCTTCACTGTACCCACCTATCGATGAACATGGTGTGGTATTATAAGAATCTCTATGCCCTATAATTCGCATTCTTGTAGAACCTAAAGTAGCTCCTATTGGTACAGTAAAATATAATGATGCTAAATTGTCATCTGATCCCGATGAATTTGTTATTGATCCTATCTCGTATGATTCTTCTGAGTCATTAAAATCGTTATCCTTATTCCAATCAATAAAAGCAGTATATCGAATTGTTTGCTTGTCACCCGTATTTCCTTTTACAACCAATGTGTATGCTTGTCCTGAAAATATATTAGCAACTGAAGCTGTAAAATCTTCGTAAGCTGGTGCGCCCGAAGCTGGGCTAGTTTTATTTAAATTACTTAATATAACATTTGTAATTGGCCTTACCGTTGAGAAATTATTAAATTTACATATACTTGGGGCCCAAGTATAAGTTAAGCCAGACGAAGGTAACTCTCCTATACCTGAATCAGTTCTACATGTAGCTCCATTGCTTCCTCCAGGCCCTGATGTTGGCCAATTAGTAGTTACTTGTCTATTATTGAAATCTGAATTATCTCCTCCTCGTAGTCCTACCTGAGTATTTAAACGCCCATTATAGGTAGTAGTACAAGTTCCATACACAATTTGTACTACATTAGTTGATTCGTTTAATCTAATTTGAAAATTAAATGACTCCTTACTATCACTTCTCGCTTCATATCTTCTTGCATTTCTCCATTGCACAATAAAAACTCTATTAGGAGCCGTTCCTTCAAGGGTATATGTAATCGCAGAACCATTACTTACTAAATCAAAACCTAAAGCGCTAATTGCTCCTGGATAAGTTGCTGTCCTAGAAATGGGTAAATAATTATCTCTTAATGTAAGATTCGGATTTCCAAAGGTAATAAATCCATTTGTACTAACATTACACGAGCTATAAGTAACACCATTAAACACAAATTTAAATGTACTTAGAAAAGGGATTTCACCAGCATTATCATCCCAACTTGACGAAAAAGCAACATTACTAGCTGTCGAAATAGGTATATATGTCCCCGATGCTTGCCCAAAAGTATAATTTGCAACTTGAGCATTAGAGAAATTAAAAAAGAAAAGAAAAAGAAAACCAAAATAAATTTTACTTGTTGCTTGTTTGCTTTTCAAAAAAAGATTTAATAGTAATTTTTTATTCATAAGTAGGATTTAGAATTATAAATTGATTTTTTTGGGTATATTATTTATTTGTAAATTAATTTGATTTTTTACTTTTTTGCAATCTTAATTTTAACAATGCATCACTTAATATTTTTTTAATAACATGCAGAAAATCAGCATTTATTAATTTTTTATTTTCAACTTTATGTCGTTTTAAAAAATAATTTCAACATATTGTAAGGTTTTATGTATAAAGTGATTTTGATTAAATGATTTTATACTTTTTTACACATTTCGAAACAACCATAATAACTTGATTTTTAAATATTTAAAATTAAAAAATATTACTATAAAGAAATGAGGGTTGTTTTAAAAAAAAATCGAATTATATTTGCCTAAAATCTTTAGTACTATGAATCCTTTACAAACTATTATAGAACAAGCTTGGGAAAACAGAGCTTTGTTACAAGAAACTACAACAACTGATGCTATCAGAGAAGTTATTGAACTTTTGGATACAGGAAAATTACGTGTTGCAGAACCAGTTGGTGATGCTTGGCAAGTAAACGAATGGGTAAAAAAAGCAGTTGTAATGTATTTCCCTATTCAAAAAATGGAAACTTTAGAATCTGGTATTTTTGAGTATCATGACAAAATGTTGCTAAAAAAAGGATATGCCGAAAAAGGAATCCGTGTAGTACCTAATGCTGTAGCACGTTATGGAGCTTATATTTCTAGCGGAGTTATCTTAATGCCTAGTTATGTAAATATTGGTGCATATGTAGACGAAGGAACTATGGTAGACACATGGGCAACTGTAGGAAGCTGTGCTCAAATTGGTAAAAATGTACACTTAAGCGGTGGTGTAGGTATTGGTGGAGTATTAGAACCTTTACAAGCAGCGCCAGTAATTATAGAAGACGGAGCATTTGTAGGTTCTCGTTGTATTGTTGTAGAAGGTGTACACGTTGGGAAAGAAGCTGTTTTAGGAGCAAACGTATGCTTAACTGCTTCTACAAAAATTATCGATGTAACTGGAGAAACTCCTGTAGAAATGAAAGGATATGTTCCTGCTCGCTCAGTAGTTATTCCTGGAAGTTATACCAAAAAATTTGCTGCTGGAGAATTTCAAGTTCCATGTGCCTTAATTATTGGTACTCGTAAACCATCTACAGATTTAAAAACGTCATTAAATAATGCACTTCGGGAGTACGATGTTGCAGTATAATATTATT
The DNA here is from genome assembly GCF_002156885.1 of Flavobacterium sp. AJR. Taxonomy (NCBI): domain Bacteria; kingdom Pseudomonadati; phylum Bacteroidota; class Flavobacteriia; order Flavobacteriales; family Flavobacteriaceae; genus Flavobacterium; species Flavobacterium sp. AJR. Next base: position 15,994 of record NZ_NCWQ01000089.1, read on the forward strand.
TTATTAAACTCCATAATTATAAGTAAGTATGTTAAGTAAAGAAATGAAAAAACTATCCGTTATCATACTTACTTATAATGAAGAGTTTTATATTGCCGATGCAATAAAATCTGTTTCATTTGCTGATGAGATTATTGTTTTAGACTCTAATAGTACTGATGCTACGCAAAAAATTGCTACAGATTTAGGCGTTAAACTTTTTTCTAGAAAATTTGACAATTACTGTAATCAGAGAAACCATGCAATAAGTTTTGCAACTGGTGACTGGATATTGTTTCTAGATGCAGACGAAAGGGTTACAGATAAACTTCAAGCTGAAATTTTAAAAAGCATCGAATGGGATGAATTTGATACCTATAAAATCTGGTTTCCTCATTTTTTCATGAATCGCTTTTTATTTCATTATACCGACAAAGTTGTTCGTTTAATGAAAAATGAAAAGTTAGTTTTTGAAAATGAAGTACATGAAAAATTAATCATAAAATCAAAACCTGGTGTATTAAAAAATTATATGGTACACTACACCTACAAAGGATTATTTCACTTTATAGGTAAAAAAGACAAATACGCTTGGTTTCAAGCAAAGATGTGTGCCAATAAGGGAAAGAAAGTAACACTGTTCCTACTCTTTTTTAAGCCATTTTACCGATTTTTTCATACATATATCGTAAAAAGAGTCTACCTAGATGGAGTTCCTGGTCTTGCTGCAGCTGCCATAGATGCCTATGGAGTATTCTCCAGATATGCAAAAATGATGCTAATCGAAAAAGATTTAGAATAGCTTTAATTTCCCGAATTTTATTTTTAACCTAAAAGTCATCAAGCTATCCTGACCTTTAATGTCTATTCGTTTGATTTCGTAGTTATCTTTAAAAGGAAAATTATTTGGACGATTCCCTATTTTTAAACCAAACTTTATTTTATTCTTAGCGACTATTTGTTTAAATTGCTCATTTTCATCACCCTTTTTAGGATAATTCCCATATGGATAAGCCAAAGCCGGATATACTCTTAAATCAGTGTTTTTAATCAGCTCCTCGCATTTTAGAAAATCATTTTCTATTTCTGAGGCTGATAATAAACTATATTTTTTATGCTCATAGGAATGATAGCCTAATTCTATTTTATTGTTTAACCCCTTTAATTGTTCAATTGTCATTATTTTTTCTCCCAAGGATTCAGACTTACCATTCCATAAATCTGTCTTTCCTATGTATGAAAAAGGAATAAAAAAACTAGCTTTTAAATTAAATTTTTCTAATAACGGTGCTGCAAAAACAAGCTGATTTTCAGTTACATCATCAAAAGTAAGAACAATACTCTTTTTAGGAATAGATTTCATTTTTTCTAATTCTGCAAAATGAAATGTTTCATAATTATTATCTTTCAGATACTGAAGTTGTTGCTCCAGTTTTTGCACTGAAATAGTCAACTTATTACTTTCATTTTCAGATTGACAAATATTATGATACATTAAAATTGGGAGTCTTGACATTTTGTTTGATTTTTTACAAAGTTATAAATCTAAAATTATTAATATTGCACAAAATTGATTTTATGCCTCAAAATGTAATAGTTCCCAAAATTAGTATTTTGGCATTTTGTTTTAATGAAGAAAACAACATCAAGAAACTTATTGAGAATGTGTCGTTTGCTCATGAAATTATCATTATAGACAACAATAGTACAGACAAAACAGTTGCTATTGCAAAAGAGCTTGGCGCAACAATTATTGAACAAACTACTGCTGATAAAACACTACAACACAATCTAGCTATTAATCAGGCGCAAAATGATTGGATCTTGTTGTTGGACATAAACGAATATATTTCTCTCGAACTTAAGGATGAAATTTTGACCAAAATTTCCAATCCAAAAAGCAATGCTCTTTATTACATTAAACAAACCCTGTTTTTCTTTAAAAAGAAAATAAAGCATGGAGAATTTAATAACCGAAAAAGAGTTTTTCTTTTTGATAAAAAAAGACACTCTTATTCTGGTAATGAAGAAAGTAATCCATCTATTACATTATTTGGAAAATCTAATATATTAAAAAATAGAATAGACTCTTATGCTTATAAGAGTTTCGATGAATACAATTATCAGCTAAGTCTATTAAGTAAAAAAGAAGCTCAAGAATTGTATGATAAAAAAGTAAAACCAAATTTCTATCATTTTTTAATGAAACCTTTTTTTTGTTTTATAAATCAATATTTTATTCGATTAGGATTTCTTGATGGTAAAGAAGGTTACATTCTTGCTTACATAAACTCATTTGCAGTATTAAAACGCTATTTGATTCTTTGGTTAACTCACAATAAAATGGAATAATAGCTTTTAAATAGCTATTTTTGACATCTAGAATCCAACAAAAACACAATACAGTTTTTTATTAAACTTGTCCTCAATAATGAAAATATTAGTTATACAACAGAAAAGAATTGGTGATGTACTTATTAGTACAATTCTTTGTAACAATCTAAAAAAGAAATACCCAGAATCAACCATCGATTTTATGTGTTATTCTAATTGCACAGATGTTTTAATAGGTAATCCAAATATTGATTCTGTAATTGTATTAGAAGAAAAAACAAGAAAATCATACTTATCATTGTTTAAATTTATTTTTAAAATGAGATCTAATAAGTATGATATATTAATCGATGTATATGGCAAATTAGAGACTAATTTAATAACTATTTTCTCTGGTGCCGATTATAAAATATCATACCACAAATGGTATTCTTCTTTGTTTTATAATCACAATATGAAACGATTTGACAATAATGACGAAACGAAATATGGATTTGCAATAGACAATAGGATTTTATTACTTAGCCCCCTAAATATCGATAACGCATTAATAGACCCTTTTCCGAAATTATATGTAAGTAATGAAGAAAATCAGGAAGCAATTGCATTATTAAACAAACATAAAGTAAGCAAGGACCGAAAAATTGTAATGATAAGTCTTTTGGGAAGCGAGAAGTCAAAAACGTACCCTCTAGATTATATGGCAAAAGTAGTAGACTATGTTGCAGAAAATAAAGACGTAACCATCCTTTTTAATTATTTTCCAAATCAAATTGAGGATGCTCAAAAAGTATTCAATTTATGCTCAAAAAGTACGCAAGAGAAAATACACTTTGATTTATTAGGAAGTAATCTAAGGTCATTCATTGGTATAATGAATCAGTGCGATATAATTATAGGAAACGATGGTGGGGCAATTAACATGGCAAAAGCGCTAAACAAACCTACTTTTACAATATTTTCACCTTATGTAACGAAAAATGACTGGGCAACCTTTGAGGATGGATTGCAAAATATTTCGGTACATTTAAATGACTTTAAACCTGAATTAATTAACAACATTCTACACAAGGAAATTAAAAGCAATTCAGCTTTATTCTATCAAGATTTAAATCCTGAATTATTTAAGAGTCAGATTCATTTTTTCATGACACGAAATCTTTAAAAATTTGATGAATTTTATATTTTTCGTTTTTGAAGCTTTAAAAGTTTAGCATATTTCATATAAGAAAAAAAACTCTGAATCATTGCAATTGACAATCCGTCTATTCCGTTAAAGATACCTTTCTTAAAAAAATAACAACGAACAAAAGCGACAGTTCCGTTAAGGACAGGTTTAAAAAAACAAATTCTTATTCCTTGGTCAAAAAGTTGCTGTGCATGCCAAGTAGAATATTGGTTTTTCTTTGAAATAATTTGCTCTAATGATTCCCAACCATAATGTAAAATATGTACAGGAACTTTTTTCTCTCTTTGAGTTACTACGCTTTGATGTACAATCGAGTTAGAAGGATGGGCTGATTTTTTATTAAAAAAACGAACTTTATAATCTGGATACCAACCTGAGAAATCTATAAGTTTATCTCCTAAAAAGTTTTTTACTCTAAAACTAAAAGCATCATAACTGCCTTCTAAATACTTTTCTTTTAAAATAAAGTCTTCAGCGTCTTTATCTAAAAATTCATCTGCATCAAGATTAAGGACCCAATCATTCTTGCAATATGGTAAACCATATGTACGTTGTGGTCCATCTCCTAAAAAAGATTGTTCAATAACAATTGCTCCTTTTTCTTTTGCAATTGAAGCTGTTTTATCTTTACTAAAAGAATCTACAACAATTACTTCATCGCAAATTCTGAATAAAGCATCAATACATCTTCCTATATTTTTTTCTTCATTGAAAGTAATAATCAATCCACTAATTTTCATTTTAAAATTTAATATATGAAACACAAAAATATAACTTTTTTGATTATTCAATCCTTAATCTTTTGTTACAATTATGTCTCTCTAAAAATAGTTTGTAAATTATTTTTAGAAAAAGCTTATTTGTCTAGTAAAAATCGATTATGATTAAGAAAAAAGAGTAATATACGATAATGTTTTCCAATATTAATTTTATGAAATATAAGCGAAATAAATTGTATTAATTATTTCTTCCAGAATTTAAGTTTCTTTTTTAAACGTTTTTTTCTATAAAAATGCTCCTGAAAGTCTGAAGTATACTTCCATAAAGTATCAAATATCTTTTGCTCAGATTTGCCATATAGTTTAGCGTATTCATTACTCATTACAGCAACCATTTCCTTAACAGGTGTCAATCTACATAAATTCTTCATTCGCATCTCAAAACTCATAGAATCATGAAATTCCATTCTATTTAAATCTACTAAGAAAAAACTATAATTATCATCTGCATTTTTTTTGATTAATGTATTGCCTGGAGAGTGATCCAAAAACTCAATTCCTTTTTCATGTAGACCAAAACTAAATCTGGTAAATTGCCTTAGTATATTTTCATGATCTGGATAATCCGGAATTTCTACAAGTTCTCTAAAAGTAAGCTCGGTTATTAAATGCTCACTTGCATAATAACTATCCCTAAGTCCTAACCAATTATAATTCTCTAAATAAGCAATCGGCAATGGAGTTCCAATACCTTTTTCTAATAAAATTGTAGCATACTCAAAAGAACGCCTTGCTTTCGATTTTCGAAAGTATTTGTAAGCAATTTTATTTATTAAATTGGGGATTTTAAATGACTTTATATTGACTACCTTATCATTTAAATCAAATAATTTAATAACATTACGCTGACCATTCCCTAAAAGGGTACCTGAGCTATTAAATGCTTTAATTTTATCAAGTATTGATGTCGTTTCGTTAGCAAAAACTGGATTTATTTTGAAATTCATTTAGTAGATTTTTATAAAAAAACAAAAATACGCATAGAAGTTAACACTTCAAATTAATATCCTGTTTTCATAAATAAAGTATAAAGAAACAGCAAGTCTTGAATAAAAACTTGCTGCTACTTTTTAAATTTTATACATAGTACGATTATACAAAGAAATCTTTAAACCATTGTCCA
>NZ_NCWQ01000090.1:0-39192 GCF_002156885.1 Flavobacterium sp. AJR
AAATTAAAAAGCCTTTTGAAAATTGTAGTGAAAAAAAAATATATATTTGAAAATAAATATAGTGTGAAATTTATCACACATATCTACTGAATTTGTGGGCTTTGTGTGGTTTTGTCACACATATAAATAAGTTGTTGGCAATTTTGCGAAACATCTCACCTACATTAATTAACAAGAAATAAAAAATGAAATTAACAATTACAATCGGACTTCTTTTAATTGCACATCTTACATTTGGACAAGACAGAATTCAAAAAATTGACAGTTTACTCAATTCTCTTTATTCAAAAGAGAAAATCAATGGAAATTTTCTAATTGCAGAAAAAGGGAAAGTTATTTATAGCCGTAGTTTTGGACTTGCAAACGAAACAACAAAAGATAAATTGAACGAAAATTCGATTTTTGAATTGGCATCTTGTTCAAAGCAGTTCACAGCTATGGGGATAATGATACTTAAAGAAAAAGGGAAGTTGAATTTGGACGATGACATCAAAAAATACTTACCCGAACTTTCTTTTTATAAAGGTGTAACTATAAGAAACTTATTAAATCATACTGGAGGTCTACCAGACTATATGCAGCTTATGGATAGTTTATTTGACAAATCTAAAATTGCCACTAACAAAGACATAATTAATATATTTAGTGAGCATCAACCAAAAATATTATTTGAGCCAAATACTAAATGGGAATATAGCAACACGGGCTATGCACTATTGGCATCAATAATTGAGAAAGCATCGGGTTTGACATACGCTGACTATCTAAAAACAGCTATTTTTCAACCGTTGAAAATGAAAAATACCTTTGTTAACAATCGTAGATTATCGCCAAAGAAAATTGACAATTATGCTTTTGGTTATGTTTACTCAGATAGTTTGAAAAAATATGTTTTACCAGACGAATTAAAAGAAACTAAAATTGTTATTTGGCTTGATGGTGTTGTTGGAGATGGCTCAGTTAATTCAACTGTAAAGGATTTATTGATTTGGGATAGAGCATTATATACCAATAAATTACTCACAAAAGAGGGAATGGAATCAATTTTTGAATTAGCAACTTTGAAAGACGGAGCTAAAAGGAATTATGGTTTTGGTTGGGGAATTGAAGAAAATGCTGATTTTGGAAAAATTGCAAACCATGATGGGGGTTGGCCAGGTTATGTAACTTTTATCGATAGACATATTACAAATGATAAAACAATAATAATACTTCAAAATCACAACAACGTTTCAATTCCTTCTAAAGCAATTAGAAATATTCTATATAATAAACCATTGCCTGTGCAAAAAATCAGAAAAGAAATTAGTATTACTACTGAAGAACTTCAAAAGTTTGTTGGGACTTATGAAGTTGAAAAAGATTTTGAAATCAAAATTTCATTAGATAAAGACCAACTTTTTTCACAATTGACAGGACAAAAGGTCTTCCCGATATTTGTAGAAAGTGAAATGTTATTTTTCTACAAAGTAGTAGATGCACAAATTCAGTTTGAAAAGAGCGAAAAAGGAGAAATTTCAAATTTATTTTTATTACAGAATGGAAAGAAGATAGAAGCAAAACGGACGAAATAAAAACCAAACCCACTGTAGTACCAAAACGTTAGCGAAAAGATAATAAAAAACAGAAAACTAAATGAAATTTAACATTGAAACTATTTTTATTATTTTATTATTCTTTGGTTGTTATAGATTCATTTTGAAAGGTCATCTGAATTTTATAATAAGCAAAGGTATAAAGTTAAAAGATATAACAAATTTTAAAGGAAAATACGTTTGTACTGGAGGTTACAAAATGAAAAATGATACAGTTATTTCAAAGTTTGAAATAGAGTCAAAATATTCTTTAGTAGCAATTAAGTTCAAAAATGTTTCTAACGATTTTAAGTTGAATTATCATTCAAATTCTGGTTGTTCTACTCCTGGCTATTTTTCTGTTTTTAGCGCTTCAGAAGTGTATGAAATGTGTTTATCTCCATCCGTTTTCAAAAATGATTGTAGAATCAATGTTATTGATTTTATATCTGATTATGAAATTAATTGTCAAATTAACAATGATACAATCAAAAGTTTTAGTTTGAGTTTTAATGAATTTGTAATAAAAATTAATAATCAAGTTGATAAAATTCTAAAATCAGATAGAATTGCATATTATGGATTGAAAAAATTAAGTGCGAATTTTTTGTTTTATAAAATTGAAGATGAAATTTATCTATTCATAATGACTCCTCTTAAAGGTAAAGATATCCTAGAGAATGATAGCTTATATAATTATTTATTTCCTGTCTCGTAACGAAACCCTGCTCCCTTAAGAGTTCTTATGGAAAGCTGTGTGAATGTCTCCTGTCTTCTTACCCACAATCTAAAGTAATTAAGCAAGAGTTGCTTTCTATCAATTTCTCGCGTAATTATCTTTGCGTTCCTTCAACTTCACTCAGGATGACAGACGAAAAAATTACTGCATAAAAAAAAACCAGATTTCTCTGAAGCTTTGTCTTAGTAGCCCTAACGAGACAATTCTCGAACCATTTTGTGGATGACTTAAAAAAATAAATATTATTTTATATTGATTTCCATGTTTAAATTTGATCTTAGTCATTTATAATATTGAATCAGTGGAATAAAAGTCTGTTTATTTAGTTCTTATTTTATTCTCAGAAAGTAGAATTAAATTAGAATTTAAACAAGAATTAGCTTGACATAAATTTTATACCTATTGAAATTGCACTCATATATGTACTAAAGGATTCAACAAATATAAGTTCGTTTGAATATTGTTAAGTAAATATCCTATTTTTGAAAACAAATAAACACTGACAATTGTCAGACATAGCGCCCCAATGTAGGGTAGATAAGTCGAACATCGTCAGACATATATACAAGTTAGCGGATATTTTAAAAAGACAGAACGTGAAAGACAACTATAGAATAAATTTTAGAAATGGACTTCTTTAAAAAGAATAAAGCAAACCTATTTGACTTTGTAAAAGAGCCTTCATCACCTTGGACAAACAGGGTTGTTATTTCTGCGGCTGGAATTATTGCTAGTGGCTGGACACTTGACAATAAAGTGTTTCTGTTTTCATCAGACGGATATTCAATATCTGATCCAATAACTGGGCAAAGAGAAATAAGAAACTATGACGATGATAATTCCGCAATAACAAAATTTTCTAAGGACAATTTAGAATTTAATATTGATGAACTTGGACAAACTATAAAAATATTTGGACTTCGTGGTGGAGATGGCAACCATTGCACAACAGACTTTTGGAATTTAGACTCTTTTACTCCATCACTTGGAGAGCAAATAATTGGAATACAGAATATGAAAACTAGACAAAATCAGACTGAATATTGGAAAGAGTTCGAACTAATTTCATTAATCAATCTTGAATACACAACATTGAAATTTGGATTTTCACCTAACGAAAAACATTTTGGTATTTTTGGTTCAGGTGGAGCGGAAATATTTACAAGACAATGAGAAAAACATCCGCTAACAGCTAGTAAGCAATAGTCGGGAATTAGGCTTAAATAAAAAAGGTTTTGTACTTGGAAATATAGTTATTAACCGAAATATTAGGATAACTTAGCCCGACCATCGCCTATTAGCGGGACGTTATGCGATATTTTACCACAAAACACAATTTATTTAAACTTAAAATTAAATGATAGAAATTATTAGTGGGAATTTTTACAAAAAAATAAGCGATAAACTCTCAACTGAGATAGATATATCTAAGCTTCCTTTATACGGAGAAAAAGAGATTTTTAAACCAAACTCGGGTCGATATGGCAAAATTAAAATAAAGCTAGAAATTGAAAACGATTTAGAAACGTTAAATTCAATAGAGAGTTTTAATGTTGCACTTAATCCAATAAATACAAACTATCATACCTATAAATGGGATGTTGATGAAAAGAAATTGCCAAAAGGATTCGAACAATATGTCAAACCAGAAATAATAAAATTTATTGAAATTTTTACAATTTTCAACAAAAACAATAATGATATATTTAGATTTTCAGTTATTGATGGAGGTTATAGAGATACCGAAAGACCAGCACATATGTTAGCCGTAAAATATGCTTTAATAGAAATATTCAACCAAATATAAAAACACCGTATAATAGCTACTACAAAGGATTTGGGCAATTGGCTAAATGGAAAGTTGGTTTTGTATTTGGGATATTTGGCAAATCCGAAGAAAGGACTTAATTTAGTCCCAAACCCGCTGTAGTACCAGAACGTCAGGCTGTGAAAAAACTAAGTCAAAAAGAGAAACTATTTGGATACCTGTCGGAGAAAAATTTCGTGCAGCCAATTCTCAGAGGATCATTTTTAGTTTATTCACAGACTGACGTTAGCTGTTATTTTACCTGAACTACAAGAAAAATGAAAAAATCAACCAAAATTTTCTTTTTAATTCTTCTAATTTTAATAATTGGAATTTTCATTCATCCTCAGAAAGTAATTTATGAGGCAAATATTGAAGGAAAGGTAATTGACGAAAATAATAAGCCTGTTATTAATGCAACAGTTTACAGAATTGAAAAAGAGTATTACATAAATGAGGAAATTGGTTCGAATGAATCAAGAGATTTAAGAACTGAAAGTGTCAAAACGGACAGAAATGGAAGCTTTAAGTTTTATGAAAAATCAAGAATAGATTGGTTTCATACTCCATTAGATTTGCCGATTGGTTACTGTTATGCGGAATTCGAAATTGAAAAAAGTGGTTATGAATTTTATAAAACAAAGTTTGACGAGTTTGAACAATACAGAATTGAAAATTGTTACGCTTGTGAAAAAGTATTATTTAAGCCAATTATTACTTTGAAAAGTAAAAAAGAAAGCAGAAACCCAAAATAGAATTGAAAAATAAAAACAATGGCTAACAGCCTAACAGTTACTACAACAGATTTGAGTAATTTGCTTAATGAAAGTTAGTTTTATATTTGGGATGATTTGGCAAATCTCAGCTCTTAGATGGTTCTTAATATTGTGTAAACGAAAAAAGCTCCAGATTTTTCTCTGAAGCTTTGTTTTAGTAGCGGGAACAGGACTCGAACCTGTGACCTTCGGGTTATGAGCCCGACGAGCTGCCTACTGCTCTATCCCGCGTTGTTTCGGGTGCAAAGATACGTAGTCTTTACGGTTATACAATGGAAAAAATGAATTATTTTTAAATAAAATTAAGTACTAAACTAAGTACACTACTTAATTTACTGTAAGTCAATAAACTTAGGGGTTTTAATCTCAAAAAAAAGAAGTTCAGTTTATAAAACTAAAGCCTGATTCAATGTAGAATCAGGCTTTTTAATTGTGAGGAATAGTCAAAATGCTATTTTTTTATAAAACGTTTTACTGTTTTTGTACCATCTTTATCTAAAACAATCAGATATACTCCTGCTTTTAAACTTGAAACATCAAGACTGTTATTAATAATCTTTTGTCCAGAGATTGCAGCTCCAGTTTGAGAATCTACAATACTAACATTAATACCAGTAACATCTGTTGTGAAGAAAAGCGTATTCTCTACTGGACTAGGATATACGATTAAAGAATCTGTTTCTTCTATTTCCGAATTTAAAGAAACAGCTTTTGTAGTTGATCCAGATTTAGTGATTTTAATCCAATTGATATTTACCCCACTATTCTGAATGTAGATTCCAAAATTATAAGTTCCTGCATTCACATTTACCGTTTGAGATACAGTTTGCCAATTTTGCCAACCTCCCGTATTTGGAATGTTAACAGCTCCTAACTGAATTGTACCTGCATTTAAATCCGAAGATATTCTGGCACCATTTACAGCACTTGCGACTCTATATTCAATTACATATGAGCCTGATGTTGGAAAATTAATGTTAGAATATGCCATCCAATCTCCTGTATCGGCATAACCTACATTTAATCCTCACCCTGTATCTGTTGTAGCTTCTGTTTGAATTCCACTCATCGATGAGTAATTTTCTGCTTGAATTAAAACAGAACCTACTGGTGGTTGCCCTGCATTTACTACTTGATCAATAGCTGTTAACAATGATTTTGAACCAACAGCGTCTTGAGATAATTCCCAAATCATAACTCCACCCGCATTTTGAATCGCAAATGTCGTTTTTTGCTTAATTGTTGGAATTCCATTATAGTAAATTGTGCTGGCAACTTGATCCGTATTTTCTGCACCAGGATACGTATTTACAATATTAGCGTATGAAATTCCCTGATTTGCAGAACTTCCAAAACCGTATCCGTAAAACGGAAGTCCTATTATAGCTTTGCTTGCTGGTAATCCTCTGCCTGTCCAATAATTAAACTGGTTTACAGCCATACTATATGGAGAATGTTGTCCTGGACTTCCCGGAGCCCAAGGACCAGTAGCATCATAAGCCATAATATTAATCCAGTCAAAAGCGGCAAATGTAGATGATGGTACATTTGCTCCTCCATATCCTTCAGAAAGTGCTGCAGTGATTAGCTTACCATTTGCATGTAATTTGGCTGCAAGAGCAATTACAAAACCTCCGTAATCACTATTAATCGCTGGACCTTCTAAATCCATGTCGACACCATCAAAATTATGGGCAACTACATAATCATATATTTTTTGAATAAATGCAGTCCTGTTAGCACTCTTAATCAGATTAAAATAATTGTCGCGAATTGCACCACCTTCAGATACGGAACCTCCACCAAGAGATACAAAAACTTTCACATTTTGGGCATGTGCTGCTTGTATAATTGTACTACTTCCTGAATTAAAAGATAAATATCCATTGGCATCTGGATTTTCGAATGCAATGTTAATGTGGGTTAATTTACTGTATTGAACGCTACTTGAAAATGCATTAAGGTCAATCCAGTTAGGGATGTAAGCTATTACTTTTTTTTGGGCAATTGACAAATTGAAAACTCCCAACATCAAAATGATTATACATCTTGATCGCATTGTTTTGTAATTGTTTTTCATAGGGCTTGTTTTTAAAATTAGTAGGATTTATAATGAATTAATTTATATAGTAGGTTACATAAATTTACACTAAAAATTAACCATATAAGTGATGTAAGTTCATTTAAGCTTACGCTGATTTATAACGCTAATACTTACTTATATCACTTATAAGGTTAAAATAATTTCTCTAAAACTATTTTTTTATAAAACGTTTGACAATTTTTTTACCGTCTTTCTCAAAGATAATCAAATAAATTCCTGATTTTAAATGCGAAACATTTATACTATTATCTGTTGCTTTTTGTCCAGAGATTGCAGCTCCAGTTTGAGAATCAATAATACTAACATCTCCTCCTGCTAGATCTGTTGTATAAAAAAGTGTATTCTCTACTGGGCTTGGATAAATAATTAACGAACTTGTTTCTTCGATTTTTGTGTCTATTGAAGCTACTCTTGCTGTTGCTCCTGTTTTAGTTATTTTAATCCAATTAATGTTTACGCCTGAATTCTGAATGTAAATTCCAAAATTGTAAGTACCAGCATTTACATTTACTGTTTGAGATACGGTTTGCCAATTCTGCCAACCTCCCGTATTTGGAATGTTAACACTTCCTAAGGGAATCGTTCCTGCATTTAAATCTGAAGATATTTTTGCACCATTTACAGCACTTGCAACTCTGTATTCTATTAAATACGCACCAGTCGTTGGGAAATTAATATTATTATAAGCCATCCAATCTCCTGTATCAGTATATCCTACATTCGAACCTCCATCGGTATCTGTGGTTGTTTCTACTTGAATCCCGCTCATGGATGAATAGTTTTCGGCTTGAATTAAAATCGAAGATGGCGTTGTAGGTGTTGATCCTCCATATCCTCCAAAAACAGCAATTACTTTAGTAGGTTGTGTAGTATGAAGTGACGGTGATTGATCAGCAACATCATCATAAGCAAATCCGTAAGCCAGATTATCAACACTTATACCTGGCAAATGCCAAAATTTAGAATAATGATTGGTTGGGTTAACTTGGTAGAATTTTGATGCATCATACCAATTTTGTTGTCCAGGATTTGGAGTAGTCACATTTACTACATGTCTGTTAATTGCTGCTGTTAATTGTGCCTGAATTACAAGATCCAAATCACCATCTACAAGTCTTCTGTCTAAGACTCCTTTACCTTCAAGTGCTTCTTGAGTTGATGGACGATATTGTACTCTTCCTGTACGTCCTACAAACCCTCCAGATTGCCCAACCATTTCTAGTTGTTCGCCTATTACTCTGCCTTTAAAAACACCTGCATCTCCTGCATAAAATATTAAATCTTCTGTTTTATATTTACTCCAGATGGCATCAATATAGGGTTTTAAATAATTGGCTTGAGCACCTACGGTAGTTCCTCCTGTTCCATCTGCGAAAGGGGGAGTTTTGGATGGCGCTGTAATTTCACCCGTTGCATCATTAACACAACCCTGAAATTGTGATGGCACATTGGCTTTAAATGCTGCAACTATGTCGGCATGTTTTTTTAATTCCCCTACTCTTTTTTGGTATCCATTGGCTCCAAATAATTCCAATCCCATTGGGTATTTATACGAATCTACTCTGGATGGATTACCAAAAAAACCATATTGATTATTGGTAAGTTCTATAATTTCGTATAAAATACCTTGATTAGGATCTGTTACGTTTAACGGATTTGGCGATGTATATCCAGACGGTGCTCCATTGGCTCCAAAAAAGTAGAAATACAACTGTTGTCCTTTGGCTATAAAAACCCTGCAACCTGCAATTTGTGGCAACGTAAATGTTTTATTCGGAATTTCGCTCAATTTGGTAAAACAATTAGCGTATTTTGAGTTTTGTCCCGGTCCTGTATTTCCACCAATAGTAGGCCCTGTAACGGTATTGTATGATGAACTCATTGGTAATACCTGACTTGTTTTTGCATTTACCCAAACGTGGTTGCCTGTTGTATAATCAATACCTACAATTGCTACGTACAATTCATTGTCATTAAATGTAGATGTGTTGCTTATTGTAAACGGTATCGGCCCTTGTCCGTACATAAAATTCGATAGCAGTATAAATAATACTACTGCGATAAAAGGGATTTTTTTAAATTTAAAGTTCCTCATGTTTAAAGTTTTTTGGGGTTAGTAATAGTATATATTCAAAAGTTAGTAGACGTGAATACAATATCATTAAGTTAAGAAAACAACTGTAATGTTTTGCCGAATAAATCTCTCGCAAAGACGCCAAGTCGCAAAGTTTAGGCTTGATTTTTTTTGCGACTTGACGTCTTTTCGAGAAAAATTATAGTTCAAAAGCTTAACTTAATGACATTGAATTAAATGTTGGTTGTAATTATTTAAGCTTATTACAACCAACAAGTTTTAATTATTCTTTAATGATTTTTTTGTTCCAAGATTTTTGATCTGATGTAAAGTTTAGAATATAAATCCCTTTAGAAAGCCTACTAATATCGATAACACTTTCATTTGCTTTAGCATCAACCTTATTCTGTAACACAGGATTACCAGATAAATCATAAACGGTAATCATTTTATTATCTAATTTTCCAGATGATGAAACTTGGATATAGCTACTCGCAGGGTTTGGATATATATTTAAACCTGTAGTTTCTTCTTCGGGAATTGAGTTTGTTACAGCAGCCGACATTTTTGCTGTCGAAGCTGATCCATACGCTTCTATCTCAAACAAAGAATATCCATATGGAGTCAACGCTTTGGATGTACATAAAATTCGGATGTATCTTCCTGTTCCGCTTACTACTAAATCATCTGTACCACCATCACTAGCTGTTTGTGTGTTTACAGTTTCATTTTCGGTAAAAACATTATCTGCAGAAATTTGCACTTTATATTGTGTCGCGTAGGCAGCTTCCCATTTAAGAACAACACGATTAATATTGTAATTGCTTTGTAAGTCAACATAAACCCATTCACTTGTATTTGCAAAACTACTTGACCATCTTGTACCCACATCTCCATCTGTCGCTTTCGCAGAAGAAAAAGTTGTATTTTCTTCGCTTGAAGCTAAAGTTGGTTTAGCTAAAGCCAAATTAACATCGTTATTCGGAACATCTGTTGTAACCAAATTTACACTTCGGATATTATCAAAATAATAGGTGTTTCCTGAACTCGTTCCTGGCTCGAATAAAAACACAAAACGATTTACCTCATTATCTAATGTAGATGCATCTGGCGCACTTGCATATGTAAACACAAGCGTGTGCCAAGTATTGGTTTGTTTTACAACCGCCTGATATACACTATGTCTTCCTACAGGAAAATTAGATGGGATTGATGCACTACTTTCTGCTTGCCAAGAAATAACAGATCCTACTGGTGCAGAAGTGTAAACATCTATTGCAAACTTTTTAGTTCCTTTTTTAAAATCTCCAATATTGTTTAAAGTTGTAGTAAACGAAAAGTTATCATATAATTCAGTTGATTTTCTAACATATTTACCAACTGATGATGACGTATTTATTCCGCTTGCACTAGGATTAACCGTATTTGGAGTATAGGTTCCGATGGCATCTCTAAAAGTAATATTATGTATTGTTTGATAATCTTCATAAACTACTCCTGCCGTAAAAGTATCTGGTAATTTAGTAGAACCAATTCTTATATTATCAAAATAGTACGTATCGCTTGTATAAGAACCTGAATTAACCAAGATTACCATTTGGTTTATAGCCAAGTTTGAAGTTCCTTCATCGGGGCTTGAATTATAATAAAAGGTAAGTGTTTCCCATTGATTCTGTTTAGTAGTCATTGCTACATAACTACTGTTTCTTCCTGTTGGAAAATTTGCAGGAAGCGATGTTAAACTGTTTTCCAGATTCAAACTAACAACTGTTCCAATTGGTGCTGATGTGTAAACATCAATCATTATTTTATTCGTCTGGTTTTTTAACAAACCTGCATCTTCGACACTATTTTGTGTATTAAAAAACAACACATCATATTGTTCGGTTACATTACGAACATACTTTGCCACATTTGCAGAAGCATTAACCGAATTTGCACCAGGATTAGCAACTACTGAATATGTTCCTGTTGTAGTTCCTTTTATAATCTTATTGATACCGTCATAATTTTGTAAAATATCGGTCGCAATAATTGGCTTTTCGGGTGCTGCTTTCGTGAGTAAATTATCAAAATAATATGTCGCTCCAGAATTAGAGTTAGACTCAAATAAGAATACTACATTATTAATAGACAAAGCACTTGTATTGGCATCTATTACTTTTTCAAATTCAAATTCTATCGTTTCCCATTTGTTTTGTACAGTTGTAGTAGCTTTATAACCACTATGTCTTCCTGAAGGATAATTAATAGCTGTTGTTACCAAACTATTTTCTAATTGCATTGATATTTTTGTCCCCACTGGAGCTGAGGTATAAATATCAAATGAAA
This sequence comes from Flavobacterium sp. AJR, assembly GCF_002156885.1. Lineage (NCBI taxonomy): Bacteria > Pseudomonadati > Bacteroidota > Flavobacteriia > Flavobacteriales > Flavobacteriaceae > Flavobacterium > Flavobacterium sp. AJR. The sequence continues at coordinate 11,406 of NZ_NCWQ01000090.1, forward strand.
GTCTTTTTCTGCCATACACATAATCATTGGCATTGGTAATTGTAATGTTTTTTATGTTTAACACATCATATATTTCTGAAGCATTACGAACATATTTCCCAACAAGTGCAGATGTGTTTACGCCTGTAGCCGAAGGATTTGCAACTGCCTCGGTTAAAACTCCTGTTTTATTTAGATAAACTATATTTCTGTTAGACTGAAAATCTTCATGTATTTTCTCAACAGGCAAAGGCGGTTCTGTAGTTACAGCTATTTTATATGTTTTACTATCGCATCCATTTACTGTTGCCAATACCGAAACATCTCCTCCTGTTGCTCCCCAATTTACATTAATTGCATTGGTTCCTTGTCCTGAAATAATTGTTGCTCCAGATGGAACTGTCCAATTATAATTTGCCCCTGCAATAGCGTTTACAGAATATGTTTTGTTGGTTGCATTGGCATATACTTTTGCAGCTCCAATTACACCATTGGCAAAACTACCATCATAAACTCGTACATAATCTACTAATAGTTTTGCAGGAAAATCAGCTGGATTAGGTGCTACTCCTGCTCCATTTACACTTGTATAAGGCGTTCCTAAACTCCCGACTGCTAAGTTTAAAATGATATAAAATTTATTGTCATTAAATGGCCATCCACCATTTACAGTAGTATTAGGACTTGCAGTATGAAATAAATTTCCATCTATAAACCATTTTATACTATTTGGTCCCCACTCTACAGCATAAACGTGAAAGTCTGTAGATAAATCGGTTGGAGATGTATAACTTCTACCTGTATAATGATATCCGCCTGCATCATAATGTAGTGTTCCATCTACCGATTTTGGACTTTTATGTTTGGCTTCCATAATGTCTATTTCGCCTGTAAAAGGCCATGTTCCAGTAGCTCCCTCTGGCAACATCCAAAAAGCTGGCCATGCACCCACTCCCGAAGATAGTTTCATACGCGCTTCAATTCTTCCATATTTTAAAGAATATTTCCCTTCTGTAGTGAGCTTTGCAGAGGTATATGGCTGATCAGGAAATTGTGAGTTTGGCTCATATTTAGCTTCGATATTTAAGTAGCTATTTGTGCCCTCTTTTACTATCGTTGCCTGGTTTTGATTATACCTTTGTGCTTCGGCATTACCAAAACCACAAAGTGATGGACAACCGTTACCTGTAATACTTTGCCATTTACTACCATCGATTGTAGTACCATTAAACTCATCTGCCCAAACGAGTGTATTACATTGAGAATGTAATTTAATAAAAGGTGACATTACTAAGAATGCCATCAGAATAAGCTTTTTTAAAAATTGTAGGTTGTTCTTCGGTGGTTGGCCGAAAAAAAAGTTTTTTTGTTTCATAGTTTTTTGTTTTTTGGGGTTAAAAATTGTTAAACTCAAAAAGAACTATCTGTAAAAAATAGATTCTTTTTTTATTAATAACTCACAATATTAACAAACAAACTGCTATAAACTCACATTCGTAAGTACGGTTTGACTACGGTGCTAAAAAAACAAACACTACAAAAACTTATCAATACAGCAAAATAAATGAGGTTTTCTTGGGGATTAAACCGTTCATTGACCGTAATTAATTTTAATTCAACTTAACTCATTGCGAAAGGAACGCGGATTATGCGGATTCGCTAAAGCGAAAACACGGATTAAAACGGATTTTCTATCTATTATTTTTAAAAATCCGTTTTAATCCGCGTCTTTACTTTTGTAAATCCGTATCATCCGCGTCCCTTTACAGACAATTTAAGTCAGTAACTCTTTGCGAAAAGGAACGCGGATTAAACAGATTCGCTATCGCGAAAACACAGATTAAACGGATTTTCCATTTATTATTTTTAAAAATCCGTTTTTAATCTGCGTTTTTACTTTTGTAAATCCGTATCATCCGTGTTCCTTTATAGACAATTTAAGTTAGTATAGATTTATGGATTTAAATTGACGCTTTGTAACTTAATAATTTGTGATAGCTGATGTATGAGATTATTAATATCGCTAGAAAAATTAATGGGAAGAATGTTAGAAAGCCAATTCCATCGACAGCACAATGACTAATTGAAGCAAATATGAAGTCGAATGCAAAACCTGCATAAGTCCATTCTTTAACACGATTAGGGATTGTAGGGATTACTAATAGTAATACGCCAACGATTTTAAATACTACCAATGCGTTTCCGAAGTATTCGGGATAACCTAAATGTCTGATTCCTTCTTTTGCTACTTCAGTTTGTGAGGTAAAGGCTGGCATAACTCCTTCGAATAGGAAAATGATAATGGTTGTTATCCAGAAAATAATTTTTGTTGATTTCATTTTGTTAGTTTTTTAAGTGGTTATTAATTACTTATACAAACTTACAGTTGTTCTTTTTTTGATTAAATACGCATTTACGACTAATTTAGGGGCGTATGCGACAATCGCTTTTTTTATACTATTAAGGTTATTTAACCATTAAGAGATTAAGGAAAGTTAAGTTTTTTGTGTTACTGATTAGGAGGATTACGATGAATGGAACGCAGATTAAACAGATTTTTTTTACCATTAAGAGATTAAGGAAAGTTAGGTTTAATGCCACAGATTAAAAGGATTAGAAGGATTTTTTATCTTTTCACAGACATTTACTCTCATTTTTGTCACCCTGACGTAGGAAGGGTCTCCGCTAGTAGCTCGACATAGATTATGGAGTTTCTGGTGGAGATGCTGCTGTTCCTCAGAAAGACAATATTATGAGAATTAGATTGTCAAAAACTTAGCAGTCTTTGCGTATCCCGAAGCGTCGGGATTGTGTTCTTTGCGGTTAATTTTCTTAATCACTTGATGGTTTAAAATATCACTCACTTTTTAAAATGTAATTTTTTATAATAAACAAGTCTTCAAAGCCAAGTTTAGTGTAGATGCCTTTTCCCATTACGGATGCTTGTAGTAATGCATATTCGGTTTTTAAATCTATTGAGAGATTAAGTGCATATTTCATGATTTCTTCGGCGAAACCTTTTCTTCTCATTTCTGGGATAACGCCCACACCATGGATTCCGACGTTATTTTCAGTTTGGAATAACATAAAAGTGCCTATTGGCTGGTTTTGGTAAGTAACTAAATGAAATTGTACTTCGTTGTAATTATGAATTAGTATCTCTTTGCTAATCACATAACCAAATGCATTTGGATATAAATCGGACCAGATTTTAGCATCTTCGCTATTCCAAATACGTTTAAATTCTAGTGTGTCTTGTAGTTCGAATGGTTTGTCTAGTTTTAATGCCATTGCTACTTGCTCGGTTTTCTTTATCAAACCTTTAGCTTCCAAGATTTCATTAGAATTTGTTCCGTAAATATCCCAATACGGAATAACCAAATTAGGATTGGATTGTAATGTTTCAATTGCTTTTTCGGCACTATCTGATGTAAGGTCTTGATTAAACCACAATTTGTTTGGCCAACCTGAGTTTTCTATTTTGCAATATTCGAATGTATCATTTTTATGGTTCGATTGAAAAGGTGTTCCTACTGTTTTCCATAAACGGGTAAGATTACTAATATTGTCTGCGATTAGGTTTGTGTTTTTTTTCATTTCGATACTATTTATAGCGGAATATAGAACAAAGATATGTTTAGGATTTTACTTGAACCTTTACATATGTTGATTTAGCTATTTTTGTCTAAAGTTTTTCTTATTCGGCTTAACTGTGTTGGCGTGATTCCTAAATGTGATGCGATATGGAGTAGGGGAATTCGATGCGAAATATCAGGATGTTTGGCAAGAAGGTCAAGGTATCTTTCGGTTGCATTTTCCATAACCAATGCGATTTCTCTTTGTTCTTTTTCGATTACCCAATTTTTTTCGAGATAAGCAATATAATAGTTTTTTAAATCATCATTTTGATTAATTAGCTCTCTGTACTTCTTGTAGTTTATGGCAATAAGAATACAATCTTCTAGCGCTTCGATTGTAAAATTTGATGGTTTTTGTTGCAATAATGAAACTTTTGAACCTGCAAAATAGCCTTCAAGAAAGATATTTTTGTTATAGATATTTCCTTCTTTATCGGTGATATAGGCTCTTAATGCTCCTTTGCATATAAAATGGATTTCTCGGGCAATCTGTCCATTTCTTAAAAGGATTTCTCCTTTTTTTAGGGGTTGAAATTCAATAATATCTTCAACTAATTTCCAAGAAGCATCTGTAATAGGAGCATAGCTTAGGAATTTTAATTTTAAATCGTTGCTGTATTTATCTTTATTGAATGTCATGACTTTCTATTATCCTATCAAAAGTATTTAATTACGGGGAAAGTGTTATGAATATTTTGGTTATCTCAATCTTGCATGAAACCTTTGTCAAAGTTAAAAAAACTTTGACAAAGGTTTCATGCTGTGAGAAGTAAGGAGACTTTGAACAACGAATTAGTATTTCGCTTTTTTTGCTTTCAGTTTTCTCCATTGTGCGATTGAAATAATATCACCAGAAACGACTTCATTTACATAGATATCATTGCAGTTTTTCTTATTTACATAAAAAAGATAATAGGTTTCCCAACGCAATTCACCATTATAACCAGTAGCGACTTCATAATAAGCTTTGTTTTTAATGATTTTTTCATCAGTCATGTAGGAGACTCCTTTTGTATGGTTTGAAATGGAATCTATATATTTTTGTTGTAATTGAACTTCTTTTAATTTCGAAATTGTTTGTATTGCTATATCTTCGGTTCCGCAATTAGAAATCTTTTTATTTTGGGAAATACAGTTTATAAAAATTAAGCAAAAAAGCAAGTTGTAAATGAGTTTCATATTGGTTATGGTTTATTAAAACAGGTCGTATTGATAACTACAAAAGTATATTTTATATGTGATTTAATATGTTTTGTTTTCTATATATTTTGCTTTTTAGCCCTGATGAGAACCTACCGTATGGGCACAAATATTACAAATGAATTTTAAACACGAATTTCACGAATTGACACGAATTAGTTTGTGGAATTAATTTCACAAACTAAGTTAACCATTAAAATTTGTGTCAATTCGTGAAATTCGTGTTCACTTTTTGTTTTTATAGATCGTAGGATGGGAACGACATTTTTTTATGGGAATTCCGACACTTACAATGTGCAACAGGATTGACTCCATAAAAAAAACGCTGTAAAACCTAAGTCTTACAGCGTTTTAAAAGTGTTTTCTGAAAATAGTATACCAACTTATTCGTAGTATGTATAGTCTATTTTGATAACTTCCTTTTTATTGTCTTTTGAAAAACTGTAAGTACTTACCAAATTTTGGTCATTTAACTGAAAAGTTCCCCATAATTTAAAAATATCATTTTGTTCTTCTCGTTCTGCACTAGAGTAATATTTTTCGAATGTTTTTTCTCCTTTTTTCTCTATCTTAGATTTTGTGAATTGAAGTACATCACCATTTTGAAATGAAGTATATTTATGAATAAATGGAAAAACATTAGCTTGACTACTGCAATTTATTGACCAGCGAACGTTGTTGATAGAATACGAAACACAATTGTCTTCAATTTTTTCTTCTACAAGAGTGTTCATGTATGAGTATTTGTCATCTATCATTAAGGTATATGATTTTACCAATAGCTTTCCATTTTCAAGCCAAACGATTCTTGTTTCATTTGCATCCCCAACATTTCCAGTAAAAATCATTTTATTATCATCGTAATTGATAGATAATGTTACTTCATCCCCTTTTTTTATTTGTACAAGCATTCCGTCTTTATAAACATAGTCTTTTTTGCTTTTAGCACCTCCATCTCTGTCATAATATGATATTGCTGTAGGGAGTCCTTTTTCATCTAAATAAATGTTTTTTAAGAGTGTTTTGGTTCCGCCTTTTTTAAACAAATAAGATTCTATAGTTTTTATTTTTGCGTTTGATTGTTGATATACCGGAATATCTTCTAATTGAATTTCAGTTATTGGTAAAGCATAACTACTTAATAAAGCATTCATTACTTCTCTGGATTTTGATGTAATTTTATTTTTTTTCTGTAATGAAGCGACTTCTTTTTTATATTTTTTAGTATTAATGACATAGGAAGATTCTTTTTTTACCCCCATTTGTTCTGCGACAAATTCGGTAGCCATTTTTGTACCTTCTTTTACCTGTACATCGTCTTTTATCTTTCCGCTCCAATAGGCAAATGCTTGATAGGATTGACCTTCACCGCTAATATCCAGTGTTTGCTTGTTTTCGAAAACTACATAAGTATATTTATTAATAGTTATTACTTCCAGATTTTCTTTTCCAAAATTTTCTATCAATTCTGTTTTTTCAGTTCTTTCCGCGAAAGTATAAGTAACTTCACTTTGACCTGAGTATTTATCTACATCAACTAATAATACATATCGTTTTCCTTGTGATATACGTAATGTATCAATTACTATTTCTTCTGTAACGTACATATCTTCGACTGCTATGTCTGATGTTACTACTGCTGTTTTTGGTTTAGATTTCTTTTTAGTTTTTTTCTTCTGGGAAATTCCCTGAAATGATAGTGTAAGAATAAGTACAATACTTAATAAATGTTTCATTTTGTTTTAGTTAGGGTAATTAGTTTTTTAAATTGACTTAAATGTGGGGTAATAAGTCCAGTAAATGTAATTGTTTTCGTAATAAATGTAATTGTCTCTCTATGAAATTTTATTTTTAGCCCTGATGGTAACGGCATCCTTTTGTGGCGGTGTTCGCCATAAAAGATATAGTGTACAGCAGGAAATAGCTCCTCCTTCAACTCCGCTCAGGATGACAATTTTAAGTAATAAAAAAACGCTGCAAAACCTAAGTCTTGCAGCGTTCCCGCCTCAAATTAATAATAAAACCTTATTATTTCCATCCTCCGCCAAGTGCGCGATATAATTCGGTATTGGCAGTTAATTGTTCACGTTTAATATTGGCTAGTTCCAACTCGCTTTGTAATATATTAGCTTGTGCTGTAATTACTTCGAGGTAGTCAGCCATTCCGTTTTTAAACAACATATTCGAGTTGGTTATCGCTTGTTGTAACGTTTTTACGCGTTCTTTAAGAAAGAATTGTTGTCTTTCTAATTTTTCTATTTTTACTAATGCGTCTGATACTTCGCTAACGGCAACCAATACTGATTGTCTGAAATTTAATACTGCTTTTTCTCTTTCGGCTTTGGCAATATTGTATTGTGTTCTGATCTTTTTATTGTTTAGCAATGGTTGTGTTAATCCACCAATTGCTGTTCCAAATAATGAAGCTGGAATATTAAACCAATTGCTTGTTTCGAATGAATTTAAACCTCCGTTTGCTGTGATTTTAAGCGATGGGTATAGGTTTGCTTTTGTAATTCCTACGCTTGCATTTGCTTTTACCAAGGCCAATTCGGCACTTTTAACATCGGGTCTTTGTCTTACTAATGATGACGGAATTCCTGCTGTTAGATTCTCTTTTAACGGAATTGAATTTAGCGTGATTGTTCGCTCTTTAGAACTAGGGAATGAACCTGTTAATACGCTTAATGCATTTTCTTGTATTGCAATATTTTGTTCCAATAAAGGAATCAATTGTGCCGCAATTAGTTTTTGTGCTTCCGATTGCTGAATGGCTAATGATGTTACTTGGCCAGCATCATATTTTAACTTGATGATGAAGGTTGTACTGTCATTTAATTTCAGGTTTTTTCTAGCAATTTCTAACTGTGAATCTAGCATTAAAAGGTTATAATATCCTTTGGAAACATTAGAAACTATTGTTGTTTGTAATGCTTTCTTCACTTCTTCGGATTGAAGATATCCTGCATAAGCACTTTTTTTCTGGCTACGGATTTTACCCCAAATATCTGCTTCCCATGATAGTCCGATCCCTGCCGAATAATCTTCGATATGGTTTGTTTGCAAAGCCTGACTTAAGTTATGACCTGTAAAACTATTTTCGGATGGACGATTGGTACTTGCATTTACAAGTAGATTTAGCTCCGGAATATTTCCCCATTTTGCCTGCGTTAATTGATATTGTGCAATTTCAATGTTCTTGGTTGCAATTTGCAAATCATTATTTTTTGTAATAGCACTGTCTATCAGTTTTACGATGTCTTTCTCTGTAAAGAAACTTTTCCATTCCAAATTGGCAATACTTGTGGTATCGCTTGAAGCGGATGCATTCCTGAAATTATCAGGAAATGCATCTTTTGGAACTTCGATATCCTTCGAGACTTTACAGGATATGAATGTTGTGATTAAAAGGACCGCCACAACAGTTTTGGTTATATAATTTTTCATTTTATATGGTATCATTAATTTTTTTGACATTTATCTTCTGGTGCTTCAAGTACTTTTGAAACTTTCCAGGATATTAATGCGAAGACAACAAATACTGTTATCAGAACTGATGTTATATAATTTTCCATTTTTTATTTTTCTTCGTTATGAATTACGGCTAATGATTTTCCAGAAACCTTTTCTTGTAAATGTTGGAATACGATAAACAAAACCGGGATGATCAATACCCCAAGAATTACTCCTGAAATCATTCCGCCGGCTGCACCAATACTAATAGAGTGGTTACCTTTGGCAGATGGTCCTGTGGCGCTCATCATCGGGATTAACCCTACAACAAATGCTAGTGATGTCATGATAATTGGTCGTAGTCTTAGTTTGGCAGCTTCTATAGATGCCGCTACTAATGATTTCCCTGATTTTCGTCGCTGTGAGGCAAACTCGACAATAAGAATCGCATTTTTGGCTAGTAGTCCTATAAGCATGACCAGGGCAACTTGTACATAAATGTTATTTTCGATTCCAGTTAATCCGATTGCTACAAATACTCCAAATATTCCAACTGGAATTGATAATATTACTGCCAATGGCAAAATGTAACTTTCATATTGTGCTGCAAGTAGGAAGTAAATGAACACAAGACATAATAGGAAAATCGTTGTGGATTGTCCTCCTGAAGAAATTTCTTCGCGGGTTTGTCCTGAGAATTCATAACTATATCCTGCTGGCAATTGTTGGGCAGCAACTTCTTCGATTGCTTTAATCGCATCTCCGGAACTAAATCCTGGTTTTGGGATTGCATTAATCGAAATCGAGTTAAATAAATTGTATCTCGATGCTGTTTCGGAACCATAAATACGGGTTAGTTTTACTAAGGTATTTATAGGAACCATTCCACCATTTTTGTTTTTTACAAATACATTATTAATTGATGATGGCTCGGCTCTGTCGGCAATATCTGCTTGTACAACGACTCTGTAATATTTTCCAAATCGGTTAAAATCTGATGCTTGTGCACTACCAAAATAAGCTTGCATGGTTTGCAGAATGTCTTTTACATTTACTCCCAATTGATCTGCTTTTTCATCATTAATATCCAATTGTAATTGCGGATAATCGGCTTTAAAGGTTGTAAAGGCTACTGCAATTTCCGGACGTTTCATCAACTCGCCAATAAAGGTTTGTGAGATTCCGCTAAATTTATCTAGTTTACCACCTGTTTTATCTTGCAACACCATATCTAACGCTTCTACGTTACTGAAACCAGGAACAGTAGGGAAGCTGAATACGAAGAAACTACCTGCTGAAATAGCACCTAATTTTCCTTGTACATCTGCCATGATTTGGTCAATATTCTTGATTGCTCCACGTTCTTCATTTGGTTTAAGCAATACGAAAATAACTGCCGATGATGGACTTGTTGAGTTCGTTAACAGGTTAAAACCTGAAATTGCTGTTACAAATCGAGATGCGTCTAATCCTCTTAAAGTATTCTCTGCATCGGTCATTACTTTCTGAGTTCCGTCTAATGATGTTCCAGATGGTGTGTTTACCGCAATGGCAATAAATCCTTGATCTTCTGTAGGGATAAATCCTGCAGGAGTAGTTTTTACCATTAAGATAGTCGCTGCTGTTATTACTGCTAAACCTCCTAAACTAACCCATTTGTTACGGATTAAGAATCTTAAGCTACCTACATAACGGTTGGTTAAGGAATTGAAACTCTTGTTGAATCCTGTAAAGAATTTTTCTTTAAAACTTTTTTTGGTTTCTGGATTATTTCCGTTTGCAGCATGATTGTCTTTTAAGAATAAGGCTGCCAGGGCAGGGCTTAAAGTTAATGCGTTTACTGCCGAGATTACAATTGCAATTGCCATTGTAAAGGCAAACTGACGATAGAAAACTCCTGTTGAACCTTCCATGAATCCTACTGGTAAGAATACGGCTGCCATCACTAAAGTAATAGAGATAATTGCTCCAGTTATTTCGTGCATCGCTTCGTTTGTAGCTACTTTTGGAGATAAATGTTTGTGTTCCATTTTGGCATGCACCGCCTCGACGACGACAATTGCATCATCGACGACAATACCAATTGCTAATATTAAAGCAAACAGTGTTAACAGGTTTATCGAAAAGCCGAATAGCTGCATGAAAAAGAACGTACCTAAAATAGCTACTGGAACTGCAATTGCAGGAATTAATGTAGATCTAAAATCTTGCAAGAAGATAAATACCACAATAAATACTAGTATAAATGCTTCTACCAAAGTATGTTTTACCTGATCTATCGATTGATCTAATGAAACTTTTGTGCTATAAAAAACATTTTGTTTTATTCCTGCAGGAAAGTTTTTAGCCGATTTTTCCATCAGCTTGTTAATTGCTACCTGAATTTCATTAGAGTTTGAACCTGCTAATTGTATAATACCAATTACAACTCCTTTTTTACCATTTAAACGAGTTAAACTGTTGTATGAGTATGCTCCAAGTTCTATTCTTGCTACATCTTTTAAGCGAAGTATTGATCCATCGGCATTAGCACGTACGGCAATATTTTCATATTCTTCGGGTTTGGTAAGTTTTCCTTTGTATTTAATTACGTATTCGAAAACTTCTTTGCTTCGTTCTCCAAATTTTCCTGGTGCTGCCTCTAAACTTTTGTCCTGAATAGCTTTCATTACCTCATTTGGGGTAACCTGATAAGTTGCCATTTGTGTTGGGTTTAACCATACACGCATAGAATAATCTCTTACACCACCAAAAATACTTGCTGAACCTACTCCTGGAATACGTTTGATTTCTGGGATAATATTAATTTGGGCATAATTGGCAACAAATGTTTGGTCATATTTAGCTTCGTCTTCAGTATATAAACCGATACCCATAATGAAACTATTTTGTTGCTTGGCGGTTGTTACACCTTGCTGAACAACCTCTGTAGGTAACTGGCTTGTTGCTTGTGCAACTCTGTTTTGTACGTTTACGGCTGCCTGATCTGCATCTGTACCCAACTTAAAGAAAACTGTAATGGCTAGCGTACCGTCATTACTGGCTGTTGAGCTCATGTAAGTCATGTTCTCGACACCATTTATAGACTCTTCTAGTGATGGCGCTACGGAACGCAAAACGGTTTCTGCACTCGCTCCTGGATATACTGCCGTTACCAAAACCGATGGTGGCGCAATATCGGGAAACTGTTGTAGGGGTAATTTTGTAAGTCCAAGTACACCCAATATCACCAATAAAATGGAGATAACAGTTGCCAGTACAGGTCTTTGTATGAATATTTTGAACATTTTCGTTTAATTATTTTTTGTTAATTATTTGGGCAACTTTTGTTGGTGTTGATTTCTCAGGCTGAATTACTTGTCCTTCCTGTAGTTTGTCGATACCACTTAATACGATTTGGTCACCAGATTTTACACCATCTTTAATAAGATAATCAGTTCCTGTTTTACCAATAATCGTGATAGGCATTTTGTTAACCTTGTTTCCTTTGTTTAGTGTGTAAACAAAAACTTTATCCTGCATTTCTATAGTGGCAGATTGTGGAATCAAGATAGCATCGTCATGCTGAATCCCTAAACGTATTTTTCCTGTGTTTCCTGAACGTAATGTTCCGTTTGCATTAGGAAAAGTAGCTCTAAGTGTGATTGCACCTGTGTTTTTATCGAATTGTCCATCGACCATGTCGATTTTTCCTAATTGGGTGTATGCATTTCCATCGGCTAATATTAAAGAAACAGGAGGTAAGTTTTTAATCTTATCACCAATTGTATTTCCAGAATATTGAGATTTAAAGTTGATGAAATCTGTTTCTCCTAATGAGAAATAAGCATATACTTGGTGTACATCTGAAAGTTTGGTCAATGGTTCTACATCTGTAGCAGAAACTAAACTTCCTTGTTTTTTAGGCAATCTACCTATGTAACCACTTACAGGTGCAGTGATTGTGGTATAGCTTAAATTAATTCTTGCCGATTCTACCATTGCTTTTGCTTGTTCAATATTAGAAGCTGCAATTCTGTGTGATGCTTTTGCAGTTTTTAATTGATAATCAGATACTACTTTGTTTTGTACAAGTGGTGTTAGTTTATCAATTTCTAATTGTGAATTGATTAATGCCGCTTCGGCTCCGTGAAGGTTTGCCAGTGCATTGTTAAGTTGCTCACGGAAAGGACGTTCGTTTATTTTAAATAAAGATTGTCCTTTAGAAACATAAGCACCTTCATCTACAAAAACTCGGTCTAGATTACCACTTACTTGTGGTCGGATTTCTACATCAATTGTTCCTTGTATCGAAGCAGGATATTCAGAATCTGTAGTTGCTTCGGTATTTTTAATTGCAAGCACTGGTAATAATGGGGCTGCAGGAGCTGGTGCTTGAGCCTTATCTGCACATCCTATTACAACTAAGGTAATTAGGATACTGGTTAAGATTACTTTTTTCATTTTAGTTTTAATTTTAATTTGTTGGACATTTTGGTAATTTGAATTCTGATTGGGTTTTGTATTATTTTGATTCACATTTAATTGTATTAAATTTTCTAACGTTGTTAAGTAAAATGGTGTAAAAATCCATATAAGTATTCCTTCCAGTTATAATATGCTATAATTGGTATTAAATTATTTATCACTGTTAAGTGAAGTAGCAAAAAACTTCAATTTCTCCTTCGATTCCGTTCAGATCGATAATAGATTGAAATTGTGGTATTAAATTACTGTATTAAATTTTCTAACGTTGTTAAGTGGAATTGTAAAAAAAAACTTTTGATTTTTCTTTGATTCAACTTTGAATGACAATGAAGTAATTAAGTTTGGTTCAAAATTACTACATTAAATTATTTATCAGCGTTAAGTGAGCATTAAATTTTTTTTAACGTATTGATTTTATGATACCGCCTATGGCATCTTTTAAAATTTGTGTATTGATTGTTTCTAAAACTTCACTTTTGTTAATGATATTGATTGAAATTAAACCGTGAATAACAGAAAAGAAAGTAAAATACTTTTGTTTTATTACTTCTTCAGTTGGTTTGCTATCTTTCATTACTTCGGCAATAACAGCAACAAATAGTTTGTAAGGTGCTTCAGAAGCCGAACATCGCTCATTACAGCAAGTCATTTGTACACCAAACATTAACTGATACATTTCGGTATCGGTAAATGCAAAATCCCAATATGCCATCCACATTGCTTCAAGCTGTTCTTCAGGATTATCGTATTTGTTTTTGGCTTTTTCTAGTTCAATAGTTAACTTTACAAAACCTCTACCTGTTAGTTCTTGTAATATTGCTTCTTTATTAGAAAAGTATTCATAAATGATTGGGGCAGTATATTCAATCTTATCAGCGATTTTTCGCATACTAAGACCTTGCCATCCCTCATCTTTTACAATAGTACAGGCAGCATCCAGAATGTTCTTTCTGGTTTCTTCTTTTTGTCTTAAAATTCGATCTTTGCTTGCCATTTTTATAGAGTATTAAATTGTTTAACACCGTTAGGCAAATGTATGGCAATTTTCGGGATTACAAAATAAATCTTTCATAGTTTTTTCTTATTGCTTGATAAGGAATTTTTAATTGAGGTTTTGTTTTGAGGAAAATGTGAGGAAAATGGGGAGTTATTTCGTAAAATTTCGCAAAGGTTCACAAAGAAAAAAGCACAGAGATTCGCAAAGTTTTTTAACCGTAAAGGGCGCAAGGAGGTTACGCAAAGTTCGTGAAGCATAAAAATCTGTTTTATCCGCGTCTCATTATAGGCAATCTTTGGCGAGCTACTCGTGGAGATCCTTTCTCTGTCAGGAAGACAAGTTTGTGGATATCCTTCGACTCCGCTCAGGAAGACAAGTTTGTGGATAAAAATCTTTGCGAATCTCTGTGTTTTTTTCTTTGTGAACCTTTGCGAAATTTCACGAAATAACTCTGCTTTAAGAAATAATCTTTTCGTTTACACTTTCGTAAAAGGGTGTAGGAATTCCGTGTTTCTTGCAGTTTTCGATAACATAATCTACTAAGAATTGTTTCTCGGTTTGATTGTTGTTTTCAAAATCTAATTGCAACGATGATTTAGACTCAAATGGAAATTTAGTTAATAAATCTTTTGAGGTTTCGATATCTTCTTTTGTCAGGCTGATATTGTTTTTGCTGGCAAGCGACTGAATTTCTACCATCATATTTTCGAGAATATGCATTAGGTTTTTATCTTCGAGAAGTTGACCAAAAGAAACATTGTAAGCAGAAGTTATTCCAGCAACTGGTGCTACAAATAGGTATTTCTTCCAAAGTATCTGATTGATGTTATCAACATAAGTAATATCTAATCCTCCAGCAGTTAGTAAATCAATAAGCCATTTGTTTTCTTTTTGTCCTCCTACGAAAATCTTTCCTGGACCTCCAACGTGCTGAATATGTCCTGGACTTTTTATATTGGAAGCAACATAAATACAACCTTCCATTATTTCTCCAAGTTCAGGTAAAGTTTCGCGAACGATTTCTCTAGCGTTTACAACATTTTGCAAAGTGATTATAATTGTATCATTACTTATACAATCTTTATAAGTTGCCAATATCTCGTTTACAGAATACGATTTACTGGTGATTATCAATACATCCAAGATTCCGATTTCGGTTGGATTATCAGATACTAAGTCAGGGAATATGGTATCTTTTGTGTCTTTAGATTCAAATGTTAAACCTTCATTTTGTATGGCATTTTTGGTTTCGCCTCTGCAAATGAATATAATTTTAGTATTTGTGTCTTTATATTTTTTTGCCAATGGAGCGCCAACAAATCCGCCGATTCCACCAATGCCAAGAATTCCTATTTTTTTTGTATCAGATTTCATCTTTTAGTATTTTGGGTTTTAAATTAGTGATACAAAGTAAATAGGTTCGCATTCATTAATTGATGTAAAAATATAGGTTATATTTGTATAATTTAAGGATTATGAAAGACACTTTTTTTATATACAAAGATTTCGAAATTTACTCTGTCGAAGAATTAACCTGGAAGAAAGAAGTACATCGACATAATTTCTTCGAGCTTTTATATATAGAATATGGTACAGGAAACCATATCTTAAATTCGATTCATCATAATTATAAAGAGCATGATATTTATTTGCTTACGCCAAAGGACTATCATTCTTTTAAAACACTAGAACCAACAAAGTTTCATTGTTTGCGTTTCTTGCCGAATTTTTTTTCGAATAAAAAAGAAATTGAAGAAATAGAAAAGCTATTCTATTATCATAATCAATTGAATGGAAATTTGATTTTCTTCGAAGATGATAAAGCATTTTGCGAATTGGTTATTTTGAAAATATTAGATGAAGTTGCCAAACCAAAAGGGCAGAATGAAGTCATAATCAAGAGCTTGATGATGTCGCTTATTCAGATAATAAGGAGGAATGCGAGTATAAACGAAAGTAATTTAAATATCCAAACTACCGAGGTTTTAAAGATAGATACTATTTTAAGTTACATTCGTTCGAATATTGCTAATCCGCATTTGCTAAAGAAAAAAGAAATGGCAAATCACTTTAATGTTTCTATAAATTACATTGGCGAATATTTTA
Source organism: Flavobacterium sp. AJR (assembly GCF_002156885.1). Classification (NCBI taxonomy): domain Bacteria; kingdom Pseudomonadati; phylum Bacteroidota; class Flavobacteriia; order Flavobacteriales; family Flavobacteriaceae; genus Flavobacterium; species Flavobacterium sp. AJR. The sequence goes on from NZ_NCWQ01000090.1 coordinate 27,246, forward strand.
AAAATCATTTAAATATTACTTTAAGGGATTATATCGAACAAACGAAACTGAAGGTTGTAACTGAAAAATTAAGCAAAAGTAATTTGACTTTCTCCGAGATTAGTAATGATTTGGGGTTTATAGACAGTAGTCATTTTAATAAATTCATCATGCGTAGTACCGGAATTTCTCCATCTGAATTTAGGAAGAGATTTTAAGGTTTTTAGGTGCAGAGGAACAAAGGGGAAAGGGACGCGGATGACACGGATTTCCTAAAGGAAAGACGCGGATCCCGAAGCGTCGGGACTGATTTTTAAAAATAATAAAACTAAAAAATCCGTTTTTATCCGCGTTTTCGCCTAAGCGAATCAGTTTAATCCGCGTTCCATTTTTAGACAATCTAGGCAACTCAAAATAAGACATAAAAAACACCTTTAAACATTAAGCATAAAGGTGTTTTAAAATTTTATTTATTCTGATTAAGATTCTGTGTTACTAAGATCTTTTTTGCGATATACTAAGTAAAATACTTGTGGTAATACGGTTAAAGATAATATCATACAGGTTATTAATCCTCCTACAATCATAATTGCCAATGGTTTTTGTACTTCCGATCCCATTCCTGTAGATAATGCTGCAGGTAATAATCCCAAAGCTCCCATAAGTGCAATCATTACAATTGGACGAATTCGGGCGTAAATACCATTTGAGATAGCATCTTTTAAGTGCATCTTGGCTTTCATATTTTCTTTTATTATTCCGATGAGGACAATACTATCAATTGCGCTGACCCCAAAGAGTATAATAAAACCTATTCCTGCGGATATTCCAAATACGGTTCCTGTAATCCATAATGATAGGAAACCACCAATAAAGGCATATGGCATTGCACTAATCGCAACCATAGTATCTTTGAAATTTCCAAAATTGAAATACAACAGACATAAAATCAATACTAATACAACTGGAACAATCATAGCCAATTGTTTAGAAGCTCTTTCTTTACTTTCAAATTCTCCTGCCCATTTCATTATATTTTCTTTAGGTAGTTTTACTTCTGCAGCAACTTTTTTCTGTGCTTCATCAATTGTACTTCCTAAATCTCGTCCTTCGATGCTAAATCCTATGGCAATATAACGACTGTTTCCTTCACGATAAATGAATGTAGGTCCAGTTTTATACTCGACAGTTGCGATTTCTTTTAAAGGAACTTTTTTACCATTCATGGTTGGGATAAGGATATCTTCAATTTTCTCTTTCGAGTCACGGTATTCTTTTTCGAACCGTAATGTAATATCAAATATCTTTTCATCATCATAAAACTTGGTTGCTGCTTGTCCACCAATTGTCATTCGGATAACAGCTTGTGCGTCGGCTGTTGTAATGGCATAACGCGCCATTTTTTCATCATCAAGTTGAATTCTTAATTCTGGTAATCCAATGTTTTTATACACATTGATATCTTCAATTCCTTTTACGTCTTTGATAGATTTAGCCACTTTTGCAGCCATTTCTTCGAGTTGAAATAGGTCATTTCCGAAAATCTTTATAACAAGCGGACTTTTTACACCTGCAACATATTCTTCGACATTATCCTGAATCGGCTGGCTAAAACCAAAACCTATTCCGGGATATACATCTAGTTCTTTCTTAATCTCGGCGATTAACTCTTCTTTACTAATTTTACGTTTCCATTCATCCTGATGCAATAACTCAATATGTAATTCGATATTAAAGAATCCCGTTGGGTCGGTACCATCATTTGGTCGTCCTGTTTGGGTCAGTACAAATTTTACTTCTTCAAATTTCCTTATTTTAGCTTTCATCTCTTTGGTAAGCCTCACAGATTCATCTAGATTGATACTATTTGGCAAAGTTGCTCTTACGTAAATCGCTCCTTCGTTTAACTTAGGAATAAATTCTGAACCATAAAATGCAAATTTCGCACAACATACGGCAAGTAAAATTAAGAAACCGTATAATGTTGCTTTACGATTGCGTGTGCTCCATTTAAATAATTTAAATAGGTTTTCTCTAAAGAAACGCGAAATCATATTCTCTTTCTCAACGATGTTCTTGGTCAACATTACTTTACACATTGCTGGTACATAAGTAAGTGACAAAATTAATGACCCTAATAGCGCATAACTTAAAGTAAAGGCTAGGGGAGAGAACATTTTCCCTTCTACTTTCGTGAATGAGAAAATAGGCAGAAGCGCAACAATTAAAATAATTAAAGCAAAGAATATATAAGTAGCTACACTACCTACACTTTTCTTGATAAGCCCCATTTTACTCATATTATTAAAGCGTTCCATTCCCACTTTATGCGCTTTCTTTTCGAGCGAGACAAATACTTGCTCGACAATAACTAACGTTCCTTCTAGAAGAAGTCCAAAATCCAGCGCTCCCATAGATATTAAGTTGGCAGGTAATCCCTGAATTCGTAGCATTATAATGGCAAACAAGAACGAAAGCGGAATCACTGATGCCACAATTAATGAGGTACGCCAATTGTAAAGGAAAATAAATACAATTAGAGACACCAATAAAATCCCTTCTACAAGGTTTTTTGTAACTGTTTTTACTGTTGTATCTACCAATTTGGTACGATCTATAAACGGAATTATTTTTACATTATCAGGAAGTACTCTTTCATTAAGCTCGGTTAAACGATCTTTAAGTCTTTTTATAACTTCACCAGGGTTTTCTCCACGAAGCATAATTACAATACCTTCTACAACATCATCATCACCATCTAAACCTACTTGGCCAAGTCTAGGTTTGGCAGATATTGTAACTTCCGCTACGTGTTTTACTAATATTGGCGATGAGCCTTTGGTTTCGATAAGGATATTCCCAATATCTTCTACTTTATTAATAAGACCAACTCCTCGTACTACATAAGCCTGATCGCCACGTTGTATAACATCCCCACCTACGTTTACGTTACTTTTAGAAACAGCTTCATAAACATCTAACGCTGATAGGTTGTAATTTTCTAGCTGTGTTGGGTTAATTTTTATTTCAAAAATCTTTTCTTCTCCACCAAAACTTACCACATCGGCAACTCCTGGTACAGATATCAATTCTCTTTCGATTACCCAATCCTGAATGGCTTTTATTTCCTTAATAGGTAAATCACTTTTTATAATATATCTAAATATTTCGCCTGTTGCACCGGATGGTGGTTCAATTTCTACATCGGCTCCTTCTGGTAAATCTAATCCGTTAAGGCGATTGGATGCATATTGTTGGGCGTAAAAATCCTCAACATCATCATCAAATAATACGGTAACAACTGATAATCCAAAAAGCGAAATAGAGCGTACTTCGGCTTTTTTAGGTATCGTGTTCATTTGTTTAGAAATAGGAAGTGTGATGAATTTCTCAACTTCTTCGGCACTTCTTCCTGGCCATTGTGTAATTATTCTTGCCCGGGTATTGGTTACATCAGGAAAAGCTTCTATGGGGGTATGGATATAGCTTACTATACCAGCGACTAGTAGTACAGCTGTCAGGAAAAAAACTATAAGGGAGTTTTTTAGCGAGAAAGCAACTAAGCCTTGTACAAATTTTTTCATATCTTGTATTGTGTTTATCCGTTTTTATGCGGGATACTTAGTTTTTTAATCTTTCGTGAATTAACAGGTGGTTTTTAGTAATAACCATTTCACCTTCTTTAACTCCTTTATCAAAATAAATCCAGTTGTTGTTTTTTATAGTAGGATTAATTTCTCTGGTTTCGATGGTACAATCATCTTTATAGATTAAGATATAATCACGATTATTATCAAAAATGGCTGCTTTTGCAGGAACTGCTGCTAGCATTTCTCCACCTAAACTTTTATCGATAATGATATCTGCAGTCATTCCGGGTTTCAATTTTAAGTTTTTGTTTTCCATAACAATTCTTGCTTTTAGCACATGTTCATCGGCATCAAAAACTTTAGCAAGCATGGTAATTTTTCCTTTAAAAATTTCGCCAGGATATGCAGGTGTAGTTACATCTACAAGCATATTTTCGGTTACATTTTTTAAGTTACTGGTATAAACGTTTACCAATACCCAAATTTCTTTTAAGTCAGAAATAGTAAAAAGCGGCTCGCTACCTTCAGTTATTTGCATTCCAGGACTAATGTTTTTAGCGACTACATATCCTTCTGTAGGTGCTTTTATCTGAAAAACTGCTCTTTCGCTACTAGCGCTAAACATGGCAAGATTTGCTCTTACGTTTTCAAGAGATGATTTTAAAACATCTAATTCACTCTGTGCTTGCATTAAATCTTTTTGTGATGCAATACCATCATCAAACATTGATTTTGTAGCTTGTAACTGGCGGTGAGCAACAGCTATTTGTGATTGCAAGGATTTGCTTTCGGATTGCATACCGTTAAGTTCTGTACTTTTTATCTCGGCAAGTACTTGTCCTTTTTTCACATAATCCCCCAACGAAAATGTAGTTTTTGTTATAATTCCTTCTACAAGGCTATTAAACTGCACTACATGATCGTTGTTATAGGTTATGTTTCCAGTAAGATTTATGGATTCACTAACGGCACGTTTTTGTACAGGCTCGATAGTGATTTTTTCTTTTAGGTCTTTGTCAATACAAAATTTTTCCTCTTTTGTATCTTTAATTTCTTCTTTTTTGCCACATCCGTAAACGAGCATTAATCCAAGTATAGGGAGTAAAATAAGTTTCTTCATTGTTATTATTTTTAAATAATTTGGGATTTAATTAATTTCCTGACCTGCTATATAGCGTAGTTCTTCAAGGTTTTTATTAAGGTCTTTTTTAGAATTAAGTAATATCGATTTGTTTTCTAAATAAGCATCTGCAAAATCAAGGTACTCAAGCATACTTGTATTACGTTGCATGAAGTTTTTGCGATAGCTTTCTAAAAGTTTTTCTAAATCTCCTTCATAAGCTGCATCTACACTATCATATAATTTTTTGGTAACTATTAAATCTTCATAAGCTTGTAATACTTCCGATTGTACACTTATTGTTTTCTCTTCGGCAAGTAATTTACCTTGGTCGATAGCTATTTTTGCTGCTTTTATATTTCCTTGGTTTCTATTAAAAAAAGGAAGATCCAGAGAGAATCCAACACCAACAAAATCATTCATTAAACTGGCGCCACGGTCATAGCTCACACCAAGGGTAACATCTGGTGTTCGCATTGCTTTTTCGTATTTGTACTTATTAGTATTATATTCATTTCCTAGTTTAAGGACTTTCATGTCTGGTCGGTTTTCTACAGCCGAAGCCATAAGATTACCTAAGTTTATATTGTCGATGTTTTTATTATCAGGAAGAAAACCATCTTCGGTAAGTTTGATATAACTTGTTGCAGGAAGATTCATCAGGACTTTAAGTTCTTTTTGCAACGAGTTATTTTCTTTTTTAAGGTCACTTATTTCTTTTAAGAATTGTAGCTCAGTTGCTTTTAGTCTTATGTATTCGCCTTTACCAATATTTCCCTGAGCAACTTGATTACTATATGCTTTAAGCAAAGTTTGCATCGAAGAAAGTTGTTTTTGATAAACAGCTTCTTGGGCTTGTACAAATTGTAATTCGGTAAGATTACCTCTAAACTCAATTTTTAGATTGCGTAAAAAAGTTTTAAAGTATTCTTTGGCGATATCTACGCTCACTTTTTCCATGGCAATTAGCTTTTTTCGCTTTCCAGCTGTTTGGATAAGTTGTTCCAGTTCGGCAGTTACTTGCGATGTAGTTCCAAAATTGCCCCATAAAGGTGGTAATTGTTGCGCCGTAGCATTGTTCCAAAGATTTATCTCGCCAATAGTAAGAGTAGGGTTAGGCCACAATTTTGCCTGAATAACTTGAGCATCGGCAACGTCAATATTCAGCTTTTCGGAAATAAGAGAAATATTCTTGTCCAGAAACAAAGCCTCGGCCTGTGTTCGGGAAAGAACAATTGTATCGTTTATTGCTGCAGTTTGTGCCACACCTTTGTATGATACAATAACGAGTAGGGTTAAAATTATACGTTTCAAATTAAGTTATTTTAAGATGATGCAAAGCTACTTGCGCCATATTAAATGATAATTTGATGTATGTTAAAAGAGGATTAGAGCAACATTAGAAAACGATTAGAGTGGCGGGAATAGTAATGTTACTGTAGTACCTTCGCCTTTTTTTGAAGTAATCGTAAAATGAATATTATTCTGCTTAAAGATAATATTAGCCAAAGAAAGTCCTACGCCGCTACCTTTTATATCATTTACATTTTTACCTCTGTAAAAGGTTTGTTTGATGAATTTTAGGTCTTCTTCGCTAATGCCAGTTCCGTGGTCTTCGATTACGATTTTTAGTTGATTATCTTGTTGTAATAGACTTATTTTTATAGGATTCCCTTTTGAATATTTTACAGCATTCTCGATAATATTGTACAAGGCAATCTTAATTTCGTTACTATTTCCTCTTATCGAAAGTAGTTTGTCATTAACAATCTCTATTGCAATTTGTATTTGAGCATCTTTTAATTGATAAACATCTGGCAATTGGTCGTTAATATCCCATACAAGTTCATCAACTCTGAAAATTTCATTAAGCTCTGTATTATCTCTTAATCCCGAAAGCATCATAAGTGTATTGAGCGTATCTTCTATTTGATAAACGTTCTCTAATACTTTTTCGGACATTTCTTTATATTCGGCACTAGTTCTTTCTTTTTGAGCAAATACTTCCAGATTTCCAGATATAGCTGTTAATGGCGTTTTAAATTCATGAGAAACATAATTGATGAAGTTTTTTTGGATTACAAAAGTATCCGATAATCGCTTGAACAAGTTATTATAGGTTTCTATAAGTTCTTGTATTTCGTCTTTAGTATCAGGAGAAATAATTTGTCTGTCTAGTGATGAAGCTTCGATTTCGTTTACCTGATTTACAATGTTTTTTATAGGACTGTAAGCAAGATTTGATAGTTTACGACTAACCAGATATATTATTACAAGTCCGATAATTAAAACCAAAATCATGATGATAAGCAATCGGTTTGTAATGGTTTTGAATTCGACATCATTTTTCTTTACAAAAACAACAAAATCTCCTTGATTGTCATGGTAATAACTTCCGAAATAAAAATGATGGTTTGATTTAAAACTCAACTTTCTATTTTTTCGGATATAATCAAGTCGCTCTTTGTTTATATTCTTATCATTTCCTTTATCGCCGTATACAATTTGATTTTCTTTGTTATAAACACGAGTAACTATTTCGAGTGAATTTTCTCTGAATTGCTGCCCGATGATTAAATGTTGATTTTCGGGTAACTCATCTTTTTCTAAGTAGAAAATCCCTGTAAGCAAGCACGTTTTTTGAAGTTCATTATACATTATCTTTTCAGAATAGCTGTAAAAAGAAAAGTACGTTATAATCGAAGCAATTATAAATACAATGCTAAACGTAAATGATGATATTAATGTAAATCGGTTGCGTATTTTCATGACTATTCTTTAATCATATATCCTGTTCCTTTTATGGTATGGATAAATTTATGGTTTTGTTCGATTTTGTTTCTTAAATAAGAAATATAAACATCGACTACGTTGGTGTTATTATCATAATTAATTCCCCAGACAGCATTTAATATTTGGGTTCTGGACATTACTTTATTTCTGTTTTCTAGTAAAAATAATAGTAGTTTGTATTCTCTTGGTGATAAATCTATAGGTATGTTGTTCTCGGTAACTTTATGTTCTTCGGGGTTTATGGTTAAACTCCCACAGGTATATAGTGTTTCGACTTTATCATAGTTAAATTTGGTTCTTCGCGTAAGGGCATTAACTCTCGAGATTAATTCCTGAAAATGAAAAGGTTTCACGAGGTAATCATCGGCACCAGAATCTAATGCATTTATTTTATCATCGGTATTACTAAGTGCACTGAGCATTAATATGGGGGTATGAATTTTTTTAAAACGCATCAATTTAGTTAGTTGAATACCATCGATGCCTGGAAGCATAATATCCATCAGGATAATATCCCAGGTATTGTCTTGTATCAAGTCACGGGCAATCTCTCCAGTTTCGGCAAGATGCACTGTAAAATTGTTTTCTTCCAAACCTTTTACAATAAATTCGCTTATGCGTTTATCATCCTCAATGAGTAAAACATTCATATAATAGTTGTTTCTTGTATTTATTCTAATTGCAAAGATTATGTAAGATGGGACGCAGATGACGCGGATTTACTAACGTAAAGTCGCTGATAAAGACGGATTATTTTTCTTTCTATCAGTTTTAAAATCCGTTTTTTTCCGTGTTTTCGCCTTGGCGAATCCGCGTCATCTGCGTCCCATTTTAGACAAGGTTCATCATAAATCGATTTAAAAATGAATATCAAAAATAACACTTAATTACGGGAATCTACTATTAAAAAGGAAGGGATAAGGTTTTTTAATATTTTGTTATGAAACACAAATCTGAAATAATAAATATCAATTCGTAAATTAGCGGCGATATAAATACATTCGGATGACAGTACTTACATTTACCCTGATTATGCTTTTTGGTGCTTTTTTAGCAGGTTTCATAGGTTCATTATCAGGTTTAGGAGGTGGAATAATCATTATACCATTATTAACAGTCATTCTGGGAGTCGATATACATTACGCAATTGGAGCGGCTCTTGTATCGGTAATTGCAACTTCATCAGGTTCAGCCGCAGCCTATGTAAGAGAAGGAATTACCAATATGCGTTTGGGGATTTTCCTCGAGATTGCAACTACTATTGGAGCTGTTGGTGGCGCATTACTTTCTACAATTGCACCAACATCTTTTATCGCTGTTTTATTCGGTCTTACATTAATATTTTCGGCTATTAATTCGCTACGAAAAAAAGAAGAACATATTGTTTTAGAGTCAAGTCCATTGGCTAAAAAGTTACGTTTACAAGGAACTTATCCTTCGCATGACGGGGAGGTTATTAGCTACGGAACAAAAAATGTTGTTGGTGGATTTAGTATGATGGGAATTGCAGGAATGATGTCGGGATTGTTAGGAATTGGTTCTGGTGCCTTTAAGGTAATTGCAATGGATAATATCATGCGAATTCCGTTTAAGGTTTCTACCACAACTAGTAATTTTATGATGGGAGTTACAGCAATGGCGAGTTCTGTAATTTATATCCAAAAAGGATATATAGAACCAGGAATCTGTATGCCAGTTGTTATTGGTGTACTATTTGGAGCTATGGCTGGAGCCAAAGTATTAGTGAAAACAAATCCTAAAAAGCTTCGTATCTTTTTTGCCTGTCTGATTTTTGTACTTGCAGTAAATATGATTTATAATGGACTTAACGGAAAAATCTAAGATTATGACACACGAAAAATTTGGAGAAAAAGATTTTCAGACCATTATAGGTAATTTATTGCGTTACGGAGTATGGATTTCGTTATCGGTTGCTTTTATTGGTGGAGTTGTTTATTTGATGCATCACGGTAATGATATCGAAGATTATTCGGTATTTAAAGAAAACGACAGAAACATCTTCGAGGTAATCTCTGCAATCTACAACGGAGTTATTCAGGGTAATGGAGAATCGATAATATTTTTTGGTGTAATATTGCTTTTTCTTACTCCTGTATTGCGTGTATTATTATCGTTATTTTCTTTTTTATTAGAGAAAGACTATCTGTATGTAGTAATCACTTTAATCGTAATCTTTATAATTTTGGTAAGTGTTTCTTTAGGTTTCTCTCATTGATGGTTGAGGTGGAGTAGATGAATGGAATATAGATATAAACTTACTTAGCAATTTCAATTTTAAGTAATTCATTATCGATTTTTCGATATGTTATTCGAACTTTTAATCCATCTTTTATAATGTTGCCATTGGTATTGCTATAGGTATTAAAACGCCCCAATAAATAATCAGCATAACTAAATTTTACTGAGTCAACTTTAAACGATTCATGAGTAATAGAAGCAAGTTTTTTTTGCTCGATTGTTCGATTAAAGTTAGAAATCACACCTTCGACTTTTCCAACTTGTTCAGAAGCTAAACTTTCACGAATTCTCTCATCACTATTATCGATTGTATAGAATTTTAAATAGATGAGCATAAAACTTGATAAGAAAAACAAAATGCCGACTGACCATAATAGAATGGATTTTTCATAGTCTTCATTTTTCTTTTTTAGTTTTTTTATTAGAAACCAAGATATTATTGTGATAATCGCAATAGATAGAAATACATCAAATGTTTTAATTGAGTTTGACGGTAAATCTAATACGGACCAATAGGTATAATACTTCAAAATACTTCTAGATTTGATTCAACTAAAAGTTCTTTAGTTTTAAGTTGTTTTTCATTAATCTCAGTTTCAATAAGTAATGGTTCTACACTTGAATAATCTTTAATTATTTTTATAGCAATTAGTGCAAGAGGTATTCCAATAATATTTAAAACTATACTTGCAATTGTGCTATTAATTAAGTCATCTATACTATTAGTTGGGTATTTAGAAATTATTCGTCCTAATATGTTACTAATTATCCAAAGTGTCCACCATGGAGTTAGCATATTAGTTTTGAGTTTATCATCAATATTCAGCCCTTTTTCTGTTAAGTAAGATTCTGTTTCTTCATATAGTTCTCTCATTATTTGTACAGGTCTGTAAAGAGAAATAATTGGAACAAACCAACTTCCTGCAGCCCAACCTTCAGAATGGGATAAAAATTCAGTTTTTAAGTGAAGATTGTAATAAGCACGTCTAAACCATTGGATAAAAGTTACTGCAGAAATAATATAAACAATCAAATAAAGGATTGCAATAGTTTGTTCGGTAGTATCATTTGCAATTGCTTCATCTGTAGTTATAACACCTCCATTTACAGCAGTTTGCAGTAAATTATATTGAAAACATTTAGAAATTAACGCTACCAATTCAATTGCCATAACAATCCATATTAATAGCATTGCATTTTTAGCTCTTTGTCCGTTAGGTCTTAATTCTTCCATTGTTTTGTTTTAGCTTTTATTTACTTTTTTAGGCGAAGCTAATATATTCTATTTTGTACTATAATTACTAATTAAATTTATTGTTATTCTAAATTTATATTTTGAAATAGCTTGATTTTAGATAATCTTTTCATTCCGATGAAAGAGACCCGAGCGGTAGCGAACAGACGTAGTAAATCTCCGTAAGAAACTCCATAATTTTTGTAGAGCTACTTGATGAGATCCTTCCTTCGTCAGGGTGACAAGATTGTGGCTATTTTGTGAATAATTGATAACACATTGCAAACATAGTCTACAATTTCTACCGTTGGAACGCAATGTATTATCGCAATTGGCATCACACGGCTAAAACTGTGGGTTATGGTAAGAATAGGATAGAATTTATGAAATGAATAATGTCCTTTATTTTGTGCTGCTACTCATGCCTTTGTGTTGATTTTTGATAAATTAGATTTATTTGTTCGTAATATTTATCCCATCGGAGTACAAATCTCGATTAAAAAGCCATCAATATCTCTTATATAAGCAACTGTTTGTCCCCAAGGTTTTTGCTTTGCTTCTTGCAAAATGGTTGCGCCAGCTTCTTTTACTTTAGTAAGAACTTCATTTACATTATCGGTTATAAAACCCAATTCGGTTGCAAAAGGTTTATTGGATAAATCGCTTTCGATAAAACCGTCTTTTAAATTAGAATTTGCTAGTTCTTTGGATGCAAATGAAATCGTAGTTTCTCCTGTGCTAAGTTCTCCGTAATCATTTTCGGGAGTTATGAATTTTCTAGTAAAACCAAATGCATTTTCATAAAACGAAATTGATTTACTTACATCGTTAACATATAATATTGTGTAGCCGAATTTTACCATGTGGTGTTAAGTTTTAATAATGTATTAGATGTAATTTTATTTAACACATAGAAACATAGATTTTATGTATGAAAAAGAACTCAAAAAAGAAATACATTTCTCTCACATA
>NZ_NCWQ01000091.1:0-16556 GCF_002156885.1 Flavobacterium sp. AJR
TATCTATTTGCGTAGCATTAATAGTTGCATTTCCTGTAACATCAAGTTGAACAGTTATACTTTTTGTAATAACAGTTGGAGCTATTTTATCTTCGACAGTTACTGTAGCAATTTCTGATGCTGAATTCCCATTAACATCGGTAACAGTTAGTGTTACTGTATTTACTCCAACATTTGTACAATCGAAAGTGGTTTTATCTAATATCATGCTATCAATACCACAAACATCACTTGAACCATTATCGATATCAGCTGTGCTTATAATGGCGCTTCCTGTGGCATCAAGCTGAGCTGTTATATTTTTTGTTATAACAGTTGGAGCTGTTTTATCTTCGATAGTTACTATTGCAGTTTCTGATGCTGAATTTCCATTTATATCTTTTACGGTAAGTGTTACTGTATTTACTCCAACATTTGTACAATCGAAAGTGGTTTTATCTAATATCATGCTATCAATACCACAAACATCACTTGAACCATTATCGATATCAGCTGCGATTATAATGGCGTTTCCTGTTGCATCAAGCTGAACTACTATATTCTGAGTCACAACAGTTGGAGCTATTCTATCTTCGATAGTTACTGTTGCCGTTTCTGATGCTGAATTTCCATTTTTATCTTTTACGGTAAGTGTTACTGTGTTTACTCCAATATTAGTACAATCAAAAGCTGTTTTATCGAGTACCATTGTATCGATACCACAAGCATCATTAGAACCATTATTAATCAGCGCTGGAATTATTGCTGCGTTTCCTGTAGCATCAAGTTGAACAGTTATACTTTTTGTAATAACAGTTGGAGCTATTTTATCTTCGATAGTAACTATTGCTGTTTCTGAGGCTGAATTTCCATGTCTATCAGTAACGGTTAGTGCTACCGTGTTTGCTCCAATATTAGTACAATCGAAAGTGGTTTTATCTAATATCATGCTATCAATTCCACAATTATCTGTAGAACCATTATTGATATCGGCTGCAGATATAATAGCGTTTCCTGTGGCATCAAGCTGAAGAGTTATGTTTTTTGTTATAACAGTTGGAGCTGTTTTATCTTCGATAGTTACTGTAGCCGTTTCTGATGCTGAATTTCCATTAACATCGGTAACGGTTAGTCTCACTGTGTTTACTCCAATATTAGTACAATCAAAAAAGGCCTTATCGAGTATCATCATACTACCACCACAAATATCATTAGATCCATTGTCTATATCCGTAGCGTTAATACTTGCTTTTCCTGCAGCATCAAGCTGAACTGTTATGTTTTTGGTTACAACATTTGGTTTTATTTTATCTTCGACAGTTACTATTGCAATTCCGGTTGCCGAATTTCCATGTCTATCAGTTACTGTAAGCGTTACCGTATTTGTTCCAACATTCCTACAATGAAAAACAGTTTTATCGAGTGTCATACTGTCAATACCACAAGCATCGTTCGAGCCATTATCAATATGAATGGGTGTAATAGTTGCACTTCCTGTTGCATCAAGCTGAACGGTTATATTTTGGGTTACAACAGTTGGGGCTATTTTATCTTCGACAGTTATTGTTCGTAATGTTGAAGTTAAATTTCCGCTTTTATCTTTTATCGTAAATATTACCGTATTGGGTCCAATATTGCTACAATTAAAAGTTGTTTTATCAAGTAGCAGCTCAACAATACCACAATTATCATAAGAACCATTGTCTATTTGCGTAGCATTAATTGTTACATTTCCACTAGCATCTAGCGGAACAATTATATTTTGAGCTATAGCGGTTGGGACTATTATATCTTCGATAGTTACTGTTGCAATTTCAGATGTTGAATTTCCATTTTTATCTTTTACGGTAAGTGTTACTGTGTTTATTCCAATATTAGTACAATCGAAAGTGGTTTTATCTAATATCATGCTATCAATACCACAATTATCACTTGATCCATTATTTATTTGACCGGCAGTTATAATAGCTTTTCCTCTAGCATCAAGCTGAACGGTTATATTTTGGGTTACAACAGTTGGGGCTATTTTATCTTCGACAGTTACTGTTCTTATTGTTGAAGTTAAATTTCCGCTTTTATCTTTTATCATAAATATCACCACATTGGGTCCAACATTGCTACAATTAAAAGTTGTTTTATCAAGTACCATCTCAACAATACCACAATTATCATAAGAACCATTGTCTATTTGCGTAGCATTAATTGTTACATTTCCACTAGCATCTAGCGGAACAATTATATTTTGAGCTATAGCGGTTGGGACTATTATATCTTCGACTATTATAGTTGCATTTTCTGTAGTGCTGCAATCTTTTTCATCTGTTACAGTTACAATATAAGTACCAGGTAACAATCCTGTGGCTGTGGCTGTAGTTTGCTCAGGAATGGTGTTCCAACTATATTTATAGACTCCAGTTCCGCCCGTTACACCAACTGTTGCTTCTCCATTAGCATGTGTACTACAATCTGCATTTATTTGGGTATCGATTGTAGCAACAAGTTCATCTGGTTCTGTTATTGTAAAATTTTGAGTTGCCGTTTCGTTATTACTATCGGTTACTGTTACGACATAATTCCCTGGGCTAAGATTTGTTGCGCTTGTACCATTTCCGCCTGACGGTGACCATGAATAAGTATAAGTAGGTGTACCACCTAAAGTAGTAACCGAAGCTGAACCATCGTTTTTTCCGTTACATGAAACATTATCTTCGGATGCTTTAGTTAATTTAAGTATATCGGGCGTGGTAAATGGAGAATGGAATATTGTTGAATAAGAGGAACCTCCATCTTCTGTAACGAAATAAAAGTCATAAGATGTATTAAGCGTGAGTCCTGTAATTGGATATGATTTTTGTGTATTGGCTATAAGAGCCGAAGTGCCACTTGCTGCAACATTTACACCTCCATAATTTACCCCGCTTTTTATTTCAGCTATTGTAGGTCGTGGCGATCCAGCAGGAACAACTACATAATAACCTGTTACATCGGTTTGTGATAACGTTTTAAAAACTGCCGATGTATATTTTATATCTGTTAATGTTCCACTTGCATTAGCGATATCTTTAATTATTTCTTCTAATTCTACAACTTTACCCGCAGCATAATACCACTTAAATTCATCACTCTCTCCTACCGCAAGATCATTTAATCTAACAAAAAAACCATAAGAACCATCAGTGGCTCCACTACTAATAACACTTGTATTTGGGTTTTGATTAATTACATAGTTCCATTGGCAACATATCTGAATAATAGTATTGGCACGATCAGAATTTGAAAAAATTATAACTCCTTCTTCTCCCGAAAAAAGTTTAAGCGCTTTAGCACGATCACTACTTGTAGTTAAAGGAACAAAAGCATCACCAACTATATTTCCTCTTGTTTTTAGCGGGTTGTCATTAGTCCCGATAAAATCATCTTTTGTCCCTGACCAATATCTTACATTACTTACTGGAGCTGTACCTATATTCTTAATTTTTACATTAATTATGATAAAACTTGAGTTTTGTTCTAATGTATATGTGTTTTCGACCTCTAATAAAGATCCATTAATTGTAATATTTCCTTTGGAAACAATAGTACCATAACCTTTTGGCGACGTAGTAGTTATAAACTTTGAATAATCAATCGTTTGGCTTGTTAAGGTTCCATTAATCGACGAAAATCCATTTGTATTCCATTCACCAGAACCATCCCCATCAATATAATAGGCATTATCAAAAGGATAATCCTGATAAGTAAGCTTTGCCCATAATGATGATGTAGAATTAAAATAAAAAGGTTGCTGTAAATTTCCCGCAGGATTTACAGAGTTTTCTGCTCCTGTACCAAAACGAAGTATATCATTGTCTAATACCTTTTGTGCGGAAACTTTGTTTAGTAAAATAAATAACATGCATATGACTATATATGACTGTTTTGACATTACTTTATCAAAGTATTTTTTTTTCATAATTGATTTGATTTATTGCCTGAAACGGCTCTCTGAAGTGTGCGCAAAACTAATCTAGAAAGGATTCTTATTATAAAATATGGGGTGGACAAATGGGGGACAAATGATGTATTCGTCTTTAAAAACCTTATAAATAGTCATTTATAGCATATCTATTTTATACTAAATATTACTTCTCATGGATTCATATTTTTGTATTTTAGCAAATCAATGATTCCTTACGCATGGCTTATATTATAAAAAGAACAGGAATTCTATTCACTGTTTTTATTTTTACTTTTTTATCTAAATCATATTCACAAACGCTAACAATTCCGTTACAAGATTCACGTGAAAATATTGAGCGCATCATTCTACAGGAGAAAGATTTTCAAAAAGACTCTGTACAATTAAAAAAGTTTTTGGCTCCTTTACTCCAATCTTCGAGTAAGAAATATAATATTCTGTACTATGCCTTGCTGGCAAATGGCTATTCTAGTTTTTTTGATAAAACAAATTCTCTAAGCGATACTTATTACTTACTTTCTATCCAAAAAGCAAAAGACATAAATGATCCTTCGCTGGTAATCTGGACAGAAATGAATTATTCTAAATACCTGTATTATTACAGAGAAATAGACAAGCTTATCCCAACTTTATTAAAAACGATTGATGCCACAGAAAGCATAAATCCCAACAAAATGATTCTTCCAGGAGAAACTTTTAAAATTTTTGGTTGGATAATGACTACCATTGATGATGAAGACTTGGCTGTGAAATTTTTAAAGAAGTCCTTACATTATACTAAGACTAATTCTCCAGAATATGCAAGTGTTTTAAATGCCATAGGAGTATATTATTTTAAAGAAAAAAACTTTCCTGCGGCAATGTATTATTTTGATAAAACCATTGCTGTCTCTTTACCTATTAGTGATAATATACGCTATGCAAAAGCACTTGGTGACAAAGCGCTCATTTATGAAAAAAAGGGAGATTATAAAACTGCTCTTGAGCTTTTGCAAAAAGATATCGATTATTCAGAAAAGTATAAAGACGAGAAAAACAGCATGTATGCCTCTATTTTAATGGCTAAAATTCTTTTAAAAGAACAAGATACATCCAGAGCAAATGCATTATTACAAAAAGCCGAAAAAATTGCTTTGTCTAAACCTTATTACAATAATTCTTTAAAAGATATTATCGAATTAAAACTGAATGTATTAAACGGGAAAGATCCTGAAAAAGAATTATCATTAAGACGTGAACTTAAAAAAATAGAAGAATCTTTACTTAAAACAGATGGCGAAACTGCTTTAACAAGGGCAAATTGGTTTGTACAGAAAGCCAAATATGAAAATAGGGTCAAGAATACACAACTGCAATATGAACACGAAAGTAAGATGAAGAATATCTATATACTGCTTGTTATTTTGGCGATTTTATTATCAATTTCTATCTTCTTCTCTTTTAAGAAAAGACTGAAAAATAACAGCTTAGAATATGATAAAAAGATAATAGATCATAAAATAGAAAAAAGAAACTAC
The DNA here is from genome assembly GCF_002156885.1 of Flavobacterium sp. AJR. Lineage (NCBI taxonomy): Bacteria > Pseudomonadati > Bacteroidota > Flavobacteriia > Flavobacteriales > Flavobacteriaceae > Flavobacterium > Flavobacterium sp. AJR. The sequence goes on from NZ_NCWQ01000091.1 coordinate 5,455, forward strand.
GAGAAAAAACTTAATGATGCAAACCTGGATCTTGATGCACACATTAAATTTTTACACAATAAAAATATTCAGATTTCTAAATTAAAACTAGAACTCGAAAATATAAAACAATCTCCATCTTATCATATAGAAAAAGGAAAACTACAGGAATTATTGGACTCTCATTTAATGACAGATGAAAACTGGAATACTTTTAAACGAGAATTTAAAAAAGAATACAATGGTTTTTATGAAGCTTTAATGAAGGATTTTCCGGAGTTAAAGGATTCTAATCTAAAAATTATAATGCTCCAAAAATTGCGATTCAGTAATTCCGAAATTGCAAGTTTGCTCGGTATTACATTAGATGCCGTAAAAAAGAGCAAACAACGCTTGAAGAAAAAACTTGGAGATAAACACAATCTATTATTTGAGATAATCGATATGTCGTAATTGTAATATTATGTATGAGATAATATCGGAATCATCAGTTTTTGGTTATTGAATAAATCTTCTAATTCTGGTGAAACAAACAACGTTAGGTCTTCCTCTTTATGAATTGTATAATTATAATCTGCGTTTAAGGGACTGAATCCAAATAGTACTGTATCAATCTCCGGCGTTGCTAAAGCAAGAATTACATCTTCTATATTTTGTTCTTCCATCTGAAAAAACTGAAGTATAGTCATGGTGTTTTCCTCTTTTTGTACAATGGCAATTGTATTTAAGGATTCGATATAATATATAGAATCTTTAAAACCAAAATCGGGATAAGCATAGCAATAAAAAAAAGTCAACCCCAGATTTTTAGTATCGAATGATGAAGTTGGTATTGAATTCTTTACATACATTTCTAATAATTTTCGTTGATTAGAATCGTCCAGATTTAGTTTTGTCACATGATGACTGCTTTCTCTAAACACTATAGGCGCACTCGCTTGAAATTCTTGTACTGCTGAAAAATTAAACTTAGGATAAAAGTCCAAAACAGAATCATTGGCAAATAGAAACATTCCGCTTACTTTTTCCTTATAATCTTGCAAAATTCTTTCCATCAAATAACGTGACAATCCTTGTTTTTGATAATCAGGACGAGTCATTACCGTTCCTAATTGAGCCAAAACAATAGACTCGTTTCCAACAATAGTTTCAAATGTACTTACTGTAGTGTGAGAAACTATCTGGTCATCAATAAATAAAGAATAAATGATACAGTTATCGTCCCAATATCCGGATTTGTAATAATTTTCAAAGTCAAATCCCCATACTTCATTTGTAAGTTGATTAAACTTTTTACGCAGATTATCGTCAGATTCGTATTGAATATATAATGTAAATACTTGTTTGTTAAGGGTAATATTTTCTGTCTGCATTTCTCTTTTTTTCAAAATTACAGAATTATTTCATTTTCTGCCTCTTTACTTTTTCCTTTTATTTCGAAAAAACAGAAGAATATTATATTTAATATATACTAAATAAACACTTTATATAAGGACATTCAATAACCTATTTATCAAATAATACCTTAATAGTACCTCCTTCATTAATAACCTTATCTAACCATATTTTTTTCTTATCCGAGATTGTAATTTTTAATTTTTTGTTTACTCTTTTCACAACAATATCAAAGTCTTGCCCAAATGCATGAATATTACGCAATCCCATTTCTGGCCATGATATTGGAAGACGAGGTGTAAAATCAAAGCCTTTTAAACTCGTTGGGCGAATACCAAACAATCCTTCGGTAAAAACTCTACAATATAAACCACTTTCTGCTGAAAGATGACGCTGATTTCCTTCAGGATAAGCTTCTACAGGATAAGGAACATGATCTCCTAATAAACGACGCGTGGAGTAATAATGCAAAAAATCTATTGCTTTTTCGGTTTCACCAGCAGCCAAAACGCCTCTTAAAGCATATAAAGTCGATCTGTCCCAAAAGGTTTTATCACCCGAAAGGCTTGCTAACCCATCTTGAGTCCATAGTTTAGGTGAAAATAATGCTGCAATAGTTCCTTCTTTTCTATTATAAATACCCATCGTTAATGGGGTGCATATCCATGCACGTAAAACATCATTTTCTTTATAGTATTTATAGGTCTGATACCCATCGATAGTAGAACCAAAATATTTTTCGATTGCTGATTTTAAGTTTTTTTCCTGAGTTTTATAAGTTGCAAGTTGTGCTTCCTTTTTCCCTAAAGTAGCTCCTAAATATATTGCTGAATTTAGCGCGTCATAATACAATGATGATGTGTTAAGATTTGCTTTTCCAGCAGGGAAACGCCCTTCTAGTTCATCTGAATCTGAGGTAACAACACCTTCTGTATTTAGTTTTAAATTGCAATATTCAAGACACCATTCTATCAATGGCCATAATTGTTTGGCTTCGTCAATATTACCTTTTGCAAGAGCATAACGTGCAGCTCCATAAGCAATCATAGCAGCATCTCCCCGATCCCCTGCTCCATCCCAAATATCTGTACCCTCGGCAACAATCGAACTTGGAATTGGTTTGTATTCTTTATTAATAAATCGGGCAAAATGAAGATAAGCGTTCAGAGATGCTTTATCGCCATAATCATATCCTAAAAAAGGAAAAAATGGTCCTATATACTCTGCTTCATCATTTGCCCAAATTGCAGCATAATACGCTTCTCCGCCCGGTCCATGCATTGGTCCGCCTTTGGTTTCAAATATACTTTCGGCTGCCCTTAATTTTGCAAAAGCAAATTCAGTATTCAATATAGTATCAGGTGTTTCTAAAACCAATTTATTCGATAATTCTTTAACCAATTCCAGACGCTTCATTTTCTCATTTTCAGCATTCAGTTCTGGTAACAATTCATTAGATTTTCCAGCAAAATAAAGAACCGAAAAGCTAATTATATCATTTGGTTTTAGATTAAAATAACCATCATTTAAAACTTTAGATTGAATAGTATAACTTCCTTCAGTTCCATTTATTGGGTCTGTATTATAAATGGTATTCGATTTTGGAATTTCTACAGTATATCCTTTTCCAGAAATATTTTTGATAGTATATATTTCGCAATAACTTGCCTCTGTCGTTGTTGGAAAATATTGTCGGGTTAACTCAAGTGTTTTACCAACTTTACTTTTTACTAATAATGTTCCGTTGAGGGTAATCGAAACTACTTTTTCGTTCTCGATAGCCTTATTGTTAACTGTTACCAGTTTTAGATGATCTTGTGCAAACCTGCGGGTAAGACTCGCGTGAGTATTGTTTGGGATTGTCCTTAACATAGGCCATACCAAACTTCGGGTTACATGAAAAGAACTATCTGCAGCAACTCCATATCTAATTACAGAGGAAATTTTCTTTCCGCTCATCTCAATATGGTCTTCATGAGGTATATTATTGATGTTCCATGAGATAGCTCCATCGGTAGTAATTTGCCAGCGGTTATTTTGTTGAGCAAATGATTTACCAGATATAAAGCAAAGTATAATGATTATGACTTGTTTTTTTGTAAATGCAGTATTCATCAATTGAATTAAAGTTTTAGAATTGTCTTATTTGTTTTTTTTATAGAAAATTATGCTTTGCTTAATCGATACATCAAAACACCGTGAGGTGCTATAGTTTCTTTTAATGTTTTGGTAGTTGTCCCTGTATTTTTTTTACTCCAAACATCAAATAAGTTGTATACATTCTTATTATCCAAAGTATATTTATAAATAGTATCTACAATGTTTTCTTTACTCCAATCAAAACTTACAGACTTAGATTCGGTTTTACGATTTATAAAGCAAATAGCCCAATCTCCGTTTTTAAGAGGTTTACACCAAACTTGCAAACCGTCTTTATCTAGATATCTAAATCCTTGTATTCCTAATTCATCCTGATCAATATTCAGCACCTCTTTGTTAGTAAGAATCTCCAGAGTTTGTTTAGACATCTTTCGGATATCATTACCTGCAATTAATGGTGCAGCCATCATGCTCCAAAGAGAAAAATGAGCTTTATCTTCATCATAAGTCATTCCGTTACCTACTTCGAGCATATCGGGATCATTCCAATGTCCAGGACCTGAATATTTACGAAGATTAGACTGCAAATCTGCAATATGCATCACACTTAGAGAATTCCAGGTTCCTTCATCATGCACCGAATCAAAAATTTGATAGATATCTTCGGTAGTACGCCATAACTGACCAACTCCTTCGCCCCATTCCCACGGTTTGTTTACTCCCCACTCACAAATACTAAATACAATAGGCCTTCCTGTTTTATTCAAGGCATTACTCATAGTAGTATAAGCTTCCTTGGCATTTATACCCGTAGCAAAACACCAATCGTATTTTAAAAAATCAATTTCCCACGCAGCATAATTCCTCGCATCTTGGTATTCATAACCGCGTGTTCCTGGATATTTCTGGCAGGTTAACGTTCCTGCACAATTATACAATCCAAATTTTAATCCTTTAGAATGAACGTAATCGGCAACGATTTTTATACCATTGGGAAACTTTTTAGGATCAGGCACCAGATTACCTTGATTATCTCTTTCCATCGCCATCCACCCATCATCAAGAACTAAATAAATATAACCCGCATCCTTCATTCCTGAGGAAACCATAATATCGGCAGTTTCCATTACCATTTTTTCGTTAATATCAGTATGAAAAGTATTCCAGCTATTCCATCCCATTGGTGGTGTCAACAACAAATGATCTGTTTTTTGTGCATTTAATTGTGTACAAAAAATTACAATAGCCATTAAAAACAAATTCTTTACTTTTAGATATCTCCTCATTTTTTAAGTTTACTTTTTTAAGCAAACCTACATGCAATCTAAATTTAAGGCATATAGTATATTAGCTTTAAATTATACTATTTTATCTGATTTTTAATTTTTTGGAATGAAGAAATAATAAAACAATTCACAAATCATTTTATCATTGATTAGAGAGATATTGGAAAATTAACTTGAAGAGTAATACCTAATAATTAAAAAGTATCTGTTATAAACCAAATTTATATTTCGTCAAATTTATATTCTAGAAAACAGTGTCTTTATATAGTTATCAATCAATATCTTAAGATTAAAACACTTAAATCATATGATACGACAAAAGATAAAAACTATTGGTTTTAATCAAACCCTGATTGCTGTATTATTCTTAATACTATTTCATACAGCGGTTTTTGCAATACCCAAAGATACCCTTGCTTATAATGGTTTTGGTTACCTCACACTTTATAAACCTAGGATTATATAAATTGTTTTTTTAATGAAAACTCAAGTTTTATAAGTTCAAATTTATCTCTATCGAGTGGTTTGTTAAGAAAACGGATTACCGATGGAATATTTTCTACACGTTTAAGATCATCAGGATGTGTAGAAGAAGTAATCATTATGATAAAACAATTTCTTTTTATTATTTCGGAGAATTTTATGTATTCCTCCAGAAATTCAAAACCATTCATTCCAGGCATATTGATATCAAGGAAGATCAGCTGAGGGAGTAAATCAGGCGTACTTTCTAATGAAAGAAGGTATTCGAGAGCATCTGGTGCTGAATCTAATAAAACAATTTCTTCGGCAAAACAATACTTCTCTGCCATACGATTGGCAATATAGCGATCTGTTGCGTTATCATCTACAACGAGAATTTTTTTAAACGGTGGTGTTGTTGTCTGTTCCATAGATTAAGTTAATTTACTTGTTTGGAATTTTAATAGCAAAGGTGGTTCCTTGGCCAATTTCAGATTGAACTTTTATATTTCCATTGAGTTTATTTATTGCTTCTTTTACAATATAAAGTCCAAGACCCGAACCAACTGATTCTTGAGATACGCGATAAAACATATCGAATATTTTTGAGTGTAATTCTTTATTAATACCAATACCATTATCCTGCACAATGATATTAGTCTCGATATTAGAAGTTACTATTTTAATATTTATAAATGGGTTTGAAATTTGTGCGTTTTGATACCGAATTGAATTCGAAATAAGATTATTTAAAATTGTAACCAAACGATTTTTATCAGAGTACACAGGAGTGTCACCAATTATATCTACTTTAAAACCAACCCTCCTATTGCTATCTCCCATGAATTTTAAATTTTGGGTTACATCATCAAGAAGTTCATTAAAGTTTATTTTTTCCTTATGAACTTCCATGCGTGAATTACGAGAATAAACAAGGATATCGGAAATAAAGCTATCGAGTTTTTTAGCATTTTCTTTTAACATCTGGAGATGTCCCAGCATTAATTCTTCGGCGGTATCATCCTGTGCAATTTCAATAAGACCTAACATTGAATTTAAAGGAGCACGCAAATCATGCGAAGTACTGTATACAAAACGATCCAGTTCGTAATTTGCGGTTTTTAATTCTTGATTCTCAATTTCACGCTTTCTAAATGTTTGATTGATATGTGCTTCACTATATTTTTTAAATTGATAAGCCCATAATCCGCAAAGGCCAAAAATAGTTGTTGCCAATATTATATGAATAATAAAGGTTTGCAACGACATATAATCTAACTGAGTAAAAAAAACATTGCTAACCCCTTTATATTGCAAATAACCAAACAGTGCATGATGAAATATTACAACTAATGTAAGCGGTATTTGTAGTTTCCAGTTTTGATAAGTAATAAGTATTGCACTTGCTACAAATGCTGTAAAATGCATTTCGAACATACCATGCATTTGATAAATGTATTGACACATAAAAATACCTAATATCGTACTGAGTACGTACTGATAAAAGTCTGATTCTGGCAAAGCAAATTTTGAAGAATAATAAGCAACAAGTAGTAAACTGCCTACTCCTATTGCTATTTGCCATGTATCATAATAAAAGGCCAGTAATAAACCGACAATGAAAAAAATTAAAAGAAAATAATTAATCAAATTATCAGATTTTCTTTTAATTGCCAAAAGGAATTCTTGAATATGTATCGACTGCTCTATATCTTCTATTTTTTGCTTCATACTATTTTTGCGATTTGGTAATTCACATTTGAACGTTTTTAAGGCAAAGGTAAATAGGTTTAAAAAGTGTATGAAAAGGAGGTTAATCCTTTAAAATTAATATCCCTTTCTGGTATGACAACTTTATGTAGGTTAGAGAAAGTGATATGTTGTAATGTTGATAAAAAGTTTCAACTTAAGAACGGAATAAAACAACTTTTTTACTTCAAGCTTTTGCAAGTGAGTTTGCTGAGAATAAGTTTATAAAGTAAAAAACCATATAAACTTTAGCTAATTTATGAAAAAAATAGCAAAGTAAGATTTTGTTTGTTATAATATACTTGAAAATTATGAAGAGAGCTTATTAAAATAAATTAACAGCTTTAAAATTATACTTGATTAACCCAGAGTAAAACTGACATTGAAGAGATATTTTAAAGGTTTGATTTTATCTCTGGGATTTTCGCCTAAATAAACTTCTTAACTTTCTTTTACATTATAGTAAAATACAGTTAAAGTGTGAACTATAAATCTGATACAATATCTAAAATATCTTTCAAAAGTTTTATTACTTCACCGTATTCAACTTTCATTTCAAGAAAAAATTTAGAAAGAGTAAAAACTAAACTTATACCCAATCTAGTGTGAATTCTAAAACATAATGGATTAATGTAATTATTCCGCTTAAAATAATAATGGCTAAAATCCTTGCAATATTTTGATTTAGTTTAGTTTGTATTTTTCTTTTAATATAGTATAAATCGATTAATACAAATGGAATAAAGGAAACCAATCCAATAAATCCACCTATCCAAATTATTATAAATCCATATAGTGCATTAAATATGGAAAAGAAACTTGTTGCATCAATAGGTTTTCCTAATTCAATTCTCATCCATACCATTCCTGAAAGTATACTTAAAAGAAGCCATATTACGTATTTGATAATTGTTATTGTAACTTTCATTCACAATAATTATGGTTTATATACAAAACGGCAACTCCACATAACTCTACTCTCACAAACCCTTTCATAAATCTACTTTTTCCGTATTCTGAGTTAACACCTGAATGTATATCATAGGTTTGTCAATAAATACTTTATTAGTTTAAATTCAATGAGGTGCATAAAATTTGCTAAATACCTGCATGTTTTATTTTAATCAGAGTCCTAAAAATCTACTTATAAAAGATTGTGGATTATCATGATCTTGAAATATCGCGCACAAAACAAACCAATAAACTATTGCTAAAACTACCGCAAATAGAATAATTAGTAGCAAAGAAAGCAGCCATTTATTCTTTACTTTTCTAATTAAAAAATAAATTATCAAAAAAGAAAAAGTAGGAATAAATGCTCCAGCAAGCCCAATGTAAATTGCAATATCTATCAATACTCTCATAGACATAGAAGACATATGAGACAAAAGATGATCTGATACATACCAATAGGTTATCCCAATTGTTGAAATAATCAAGATTAAAATGCTATAGAGAATGAGTTTGTAAGTAGTTTTCATAATTATTTATTTTCTATGCAAAATTTTTACCCGAGCTAAATAAACTTCTTGATTTTTCTTCTACGTTATAACAAAATACAATCAAATTATGAATTTGATTCAATATCTAAAATACCTTTCAAAGGTTTTATTATTTCACCATATTCAACTAATAAATATATTGTCGTTGCAATTAAAAAAGCGGCTAATATAGATATTGATTTAATAGCCATTAACTTTTTTTTACTAGAGTTAAAATTCTTCTCTAAAAAATAATTTACAGTCAAAAACAATATAGCTGCGATTAAACCAATAGGTATAAATGCAACTATACCATACAAATAGTTGTCATTAAAGATTCCGAAAAATAAAATAGAAATATGAGGAAATATACTGGGTACAAAAAATAGATATAATAAAAACTTCATTTTATCTCTGATAGACTTACCCTTTTTTAGACTATAATCAATTCCTAAATACAGCATAACTAAGCCTAACGGAATAAGGATATCAAAACGACAATTAAATGGAAATGGAGAGTTAACTAATGAACAAATAAATACAAAACTTACTGGTAGTACAATAAAAACGTATAAAGTTGCAATACTATATAACGCAACTCTAGAAAACTCCTTCATAATTTACTTTTTTGAATAACCTATTTTTACACCTGAACTGAATGAGCTTTTCAATCCTATTTCAACCTCTCTCAAATACTAAATATGGGAGAGATTATTGCGATGACTTTACAAACGTATTTATCTCTAATGCAACTTTCGTGAAAACTAAACTTATATCCAATTTAGGCCGAATTCTAAAACATAATGAATTAATGTAATTATTCCACTTAAAATAATAATGGCTAAAATCCTTGCAATATTTTGATTTAGTTTAGTTTGTATTTTTCTTTTAATATAGTATAAGTCGATTAATACAAATGGAATAAAGGAAACCAATCCAAGAAATCCACCTATCCAAATTATTATGTATCCATATAGTGCATTAAAGATGGAAAAAAAACTTGTCGCTTCAATAGGCTCTCCTAGTTCTATTCTCATCCATACCATTCCTGAGAATATACTTAAAAGAAAACATATTATATATTTAATAATTGTTATTGTAACTTTCATTCTCAATAATTATGGTTTAATATAACGAATTATTATTATTTTTTAAACAAACACATTGTTTTTAATATAAAAAAGTCCTTTTAGATATAATGAAGTCTTTGTACTTGGACAAAATAAACTTCTTAATTTTCTTTTACTTTAGTAACCTTATTAAAGGTATTCCAATCTTAATTTTATTTCGACAAAAGATTATTAATACTGAGAGAGCTTCCCTCCTCTTTTTTATCGAACTAATTGTATATATGCGCTATAGATATCGTCCTTAAGAGAAGTTCGCATATAATATACGTTTTCTTCTTTATCTTTTAAATTATATTGAATTAAACCCGCATCACAATAATAATAAAACAAGTTGTCATCATCAGGAAATTCAATATTAGAAACAGGTATACTTGTTAATTTTATTTCGAGTAATAATTTACCATCCGTTAAGTCTAGTTTAAAAAGTTTTCCTTTACGAGTATATCCCCAAAGTTCATTATTTTGCTCAGTTATATATTCGATATTGTCCCCTTTAAAATCAGTTTTCCATATCTGAGTTCCTGTTTTTGAATCAACAGCATATACAGACGAAACTGTGGAACCTTGTGCGGCAAAATATACTTTTTTGTCTTGGCAAAATATACGTTCCTTGATATTGTATTGATTTTCCTCTAATTTAAATTGCCATAAAACATCTAGTTTATTCGGAGTTAAGGCAAAAAGCACGTCTTTTTCATTTGCTATAAACACATTTTCGTCATCTGTTACAGGTTTTCCAGTCATAGCTACTTCAAAACTTTTTTGGTTAAGAACTTTTCCTGTATTTGCATCAAAACTATAGACATTCGATGCACTTTGAGTGAAAATTTTATTATCAAAAAAGAGTACTGGAATATCGTTATTTGGAGAATCTAACTTGTAGCTCCATGATAAACTACCATCTTTTATATTAAGAGCGTATAGGTTACTACTTTCATCTTGATTTTGACCGGTTATATACAGTTTTCCTCCATTTATAATCGGAGTTTGATCTTTTAGAATAATTTTATCTGTAATGTTACCTAACCTTGATTTCCAAAAAGGATCACCAGTTTCGTTATCTATTGCAAAAATTTCACCGTTTATAAATGGAACGTATATAACTCCATCATGTATAGTTACTTTATTTGCACACATTTCAGTATTAGCATCTGTAGGTTTTACAGTCCAATTAACATCTTCGGAGTCAAAATCATATGAAAAAATAGTACCGTCGTAATCATAAAGTAAGATTGCTTCTTCATCTAATGTTACTTTTTGAAGCGGACTTATAACCTTATTAGTGACTGCTTCGTTAGGAGATAACTTATCATTAGAGTAATTCGTTTTATCAGGTTTTGAAGTAGTTGTAATTTGCCCAAACATATTTATGACAGTAAATACAAATAAAATAGTTATTAGTTTTTGTTTCATTTTTGTTTCAGATTGTAATGTTTTATTTGGTTTTTGCATTTTATTCTTAAATATATTTAGTGCAAACAAATATAAACGAAAAAAGCTTCAGATTTCTCTGAAGCTTT
>NZ_NCWQ01000092.1:0-14180 GCF_002156885.1 Flavobacterium sp. AJR
CTAAATGCATTTCCCACACATTTCATTATCAATAAAGAAGGATTAATTACCAAAGTTTTAAATAATTACAAAAGCTTAGAAGTAGCTTTGGAAAAAGAAAGTAAATTGAAGAATTAACCGCAAAGCAAGCAAAGATTACCTATAAAAAGGAACGCGGATGATACGGATTCGCTAGGGCGAAAACACAGATAAAAACGGATTTTCTTTACTATTGTTTTTTAAATCAGTTTTTATCCGCGTCTTTACTTTTGTAAATCCGTATCATCCGCGTTCCTTTACAGATATGATTTGTAGTAAAAGATAATTTTAGCTATTTTCATATTAAAAAAACTTAGCCGCTCAGTTTCTTTGTACCTCTGAACCTTTTTCACTACTTTTGCACAAAATTAATTAATATAGACATTCATGTTAACAGTCAATAATTTATCGGTACAATTTGGCAAACGAATTTTGTTTGACGAAGTAAATACAACTTTCACACACGGAAATATTTATGGAGTTATCGGAGCCAATGGTGCTGGAAAATCAACTTTTCTTAAAATAATTTCAGGCGAAATGGATCCTACTTCAGGACATATCCATTTAGAGCCAGGAAAACGTATGTCGGTTTTAAACCAAAACCACAACATGTTCGATGAGCATACAGTACTTGAAACCGTAATTATGGGTAACAAAGTATTGTACGCAGTTAAGAAAGAAATGGATGAACTTTATTTAGACTATAACGATAAAAACGCAGATAGAATAGGAGAGTTACAAGTTCAGTTTGAAGAAATGAACGGATGGAACGCTGATTCTGATGCAGCTTCGATGTTGTCTAACTTAGGTATTGCCGAAGAGCACCATTATACATTAATGGGAGATCTAGAGGGAAAAATAAAAGTACGTGTCCTTTTGGCACAAGCTTTATTCGGAAATCCAGATTTACTTATCATGGATGAGCCTACCAACGATTTGGATTTTGAAACAATCGCTTGGTTAGAGAACTTCCTTGCAAATTATGAAAATACAGTAATTGTAGTATCGCATGACCGTCACTTTTTAGATTCGGTTTGTACACATATATCAGATATCGATTTTAGTAAAATCAACCATTACTCAGGAAACTATACGTTTTGGTATGAGTCTAGCCAATTAGCGGCAAAACAACGTGCACAACAAAACAAAAAAGCTGAAGAAAAGAAACAAGAATTAGAAGAATTTATTCGTCGTTTTAGTGCCAACGTTGCTAAGTCTAAACAAGCAACTTCTCGTAAAAAAATGATTAGTAAGCTTAACATTTCTGAGATTAAACCTTCAAGCCGTCGTTATCCTGCAATTATTTTTGATCAGGATCGTGAAGCAGGAGATCAAATTTTAAATGTTGAAAACTTAAGCGCTTCAATCGAAGGAGATGTTTTGTTTAAAGGTGTTGATTTGAATATGGCAAAAGGAGATAAAATTGTTTTATTCTCTAAAGATTCACGTGCAACGACAGCATTTTACGAAATTTTAAATAACAATCAAAAAGCCGACGAAGGTACTTTTGATTGGGGAATCACAACAAATCAAGCTTATTTGCCAGCAGAGAATCATTCATTTTTCGAAAACGACTTAACATTGGTAGACTGGTTACGTCAATGGGCAAAAACCGAAGAAGAGCGCGATGAAGTTTTTATTAGAGGATTCTTAGGGAAAATGATTTTCTCAGGAGAAGAAGCTTTAAAAACAAGTAGAGTTTTATCAGGAGGAGAAAAAGTACGTTGTATGTTATCTCGAATGATGATGGAAAGAGCCAATGTATTAATGCTAGACGAGCCTACAAATCACTTAGATCTAGAGTCGATTACAGCATTTAACAACTCACTAAAAAACTTTAAAGGATCAGTGATTTTTACAACACATGATCACGAGTTTGCACAAACTGTAGGTAATAGAGTAGTAGAGCTTACACCAAATGGAGTTATCGATCGTTACATGACATTTGATGAATATCTTGATGATGAAAAAGTACAAGAATTAAGAGTGAAAATGTATTCTTAATACTTAAAACATATTTTTAAGAATCCCAATCGGCGCACCGATTGGGATTTTTTTTATTCTATTATTTTTTACCGAAGATTTTAATAATCAGGTAAATTATTAAAACAATTACAATAATTACTGCAAAAGCACCGACACCCATTCCTGCTTTAAAAATGCCTTCAATAGCCTCACAGCTAGTAAGAGATAACGATATAATTAAAGCGACTAGTATTGTAGATAATTTACTTTTCATGATTTCGTGTTTTTAAATTAATTAAAAATGACAATCATTATTGTCTTATTGTGAAATTAATAAATACCACAAAAAGAATGTTATATAATTCCTGTAAAATGTTTTATTATTTGATTTTTAATTTTATGAAAAATAGTTGAGAATAATTGAAAATTAGACTGTTAGGCTGCGCTATAATTGAGGATTTGGATTGTAGATTTTGGCTAAATAAAATTATATTTGAGTTAAAATACTATAAATTAATCCTTAAAATATTATGTCAGAAAATGCTTTTAGTTTAAAAACTCCCCGTATAGAAGTCATAGATGCATTACGTGGTTTAGCCATTATGGCGATTATGTTACTTCATAATTTAGAACACTTTGATTTCTATTATTTGCCCGAATATTTACCTGAACCAATCAAGGTATTAGATAAAATAATTTGGGATACATTATTCTTTCTTTTTGCAGGAAAATCATATGCCATCTTTTCACTTCTTTTCGGTTTTAGTTTTTTTATACAATACGATAATCAGCGTAAAAAAGGTAATGATTTTAGATGGAGATACGTTTGGCGACTGGCAATATTATTTGTTTTCGGATTAGTAAATACACTCTTTTTCTCAGGAGATATATTAATGATGTATGCCGTTTTAGGATTAATATTAATTCCGGTTTGTAATTTAAATACCAAATACGTTTTAATAATAGCAACTTTCTTGTTGATGCTTCCTATGGAGTGGTTCAACTTTTTTAATATTCTATTTAACCCTGAATATGTACTTCCTGCAAATCAATCAAATGCTTATTATGGAAGTATGCAAACTTACTTAAGTGGGAACTCATTTGTAGATCATGCAGTAGGTAATTTATCAATAGGAAGATGGGCATCAGTGTTTTGGTCGTGGGAAAACGGAAGATTTTTTCAGGCACCAGCATTATTTATGTTTGGGATGATAGCAGGAAGAAAACAACTCTTTGTTATTTCGGAAGCTAGTATTGCATTTTGGAAAAAAGCATTAGTATATGCAATTATATTATTTATCCCGCTATTTGCATTCAAAACTTATTTGCCAGAACTTATAGCAAATAAAGACATGGTAAACAGTTTATTAATCATTTTTACATCTTGGTCTAATGTTTCCTTTATGGTCGTTTTAGTAAGTACATTTGTATTGTTATATCAAAAAGAAGCTATAAATAAAGTTCTGATAAAATTAATTCCATTCGGAAAAATGAGCTTAACAAGTTATTTTTCTCAATCTATTTTAGGGTCGTTTATATACTACCGTTTTGGTTTAGGATTATACCAATATACAGGCGCAACATTTGGATTACTAATAGGAATTGTTTTGTTTCTGTTACAATTAGGATTTTGTACATGGTGGTTAAAAACACACAAACAAGGACCATTAGAATATATTTGGCATAAAGCAACCTGGATTTCTTTCGGAAAAGAAAAAAAGACAGTTGCAGCTTAGTTGTAAATATATAATGCTGTAAAAATAGAACGCGGATGAAACGGATTTACTAAAGTAAAGACGCAGATAAAAACAGATTTCTTAAGATTATAAAGAGAAAAAATCCGTTTTCATCCGCGTTTTCGCCTTGGCGAATCCGTTTCATCCGCGTTCCCTTTTTTAGACAATCTGTGCATTTTTAACTTTACAATAAAGAGAAGTAAAGATAAAAGAAGGGTAATGTTGTCTTAAAAGTATTTGCATTTTGGTAGAATACTTTTGCTTCGTCTAACAACGAAAAACAACTTATGAAAAAGCTCTACTTTCTATTATTCTTATTTGGGATAGGTTTTGCTGCACAAGCACAAAAGCTATTTCCTTATTTGCAAAACGCAACCCCTACATCTATTTATGTTAACTGGAAAACAGATAGCAACCCAGAAACTATTGTAGAATACGGAACAACAGCAACATCCCTTAATGTTACTGTTACAGGTAATACTAACGTTTTTACAGATTCGGGTTATCCTGGGAATTATTTTTACCACAGCGCGAAACTGATGAATCTTTCGCCGAACACTAAATATTATTACAGAATAAAAACGGGTGCAGATGTGTCTACCGTTTATTCATTTAAAACATTGCCAAACCCTGGGCAAGCAGCAACTGCCGATGGACATATTCGCTTTTTGATTATGGGAGATAATCAGCTAAAAGCTGTACCTCGCTACGATTCTTTAGTATCGGCAGCAAAAAGAAAAATAAAACAAAAATGGGGTTCTACATTATCTCCAGAAGATAATATTTCGATGACATTTATGGTTGGAGATCAAGTCGATGTAGGAACTTTGGATCATTACGAGAATGTGCACTTTAAAAAGAACAGAGGATTATCGGGCAATATACCAATTCAGACTACAGTAGGAAATCATGAAACTTATGGAACACTTGGGATGAATTCATATTATGATCATTTCTATATCAGTGAGCTTTCCTATAAAGGGATTTCATCAGGAACAGAGAATTATTATGCACAACAAGCAGGTAATGTTTTATTTATCAGTTTAAGTTCAGAACATACAGGAGCAGCACAGTTAACTTGGTTGCAACAGGTTCTTGCTGCTGCAAATGTTGATAATACCGTAGAGTGGATTTTTTCACTTAGTCACAGACCATATCAAGCAGAGCAATATGTTGGAGATATCTCTACATGGGTTCGTAATACAGCCGTTCCCCTATTGGTAACTTCTCCTAAATATTCTATGCATATTGGTGCGCACCATCATTTGTATCATAGAGGACAATTAAAAAACACACCTACATATAATATCATTTCGGGTGGAACAGCTTGGGATCAATATTGGGGATCATCTACCGAACAAGATTTTGAAGATGTGCAGAAAACAATATGCAACTGGATTTACCAAATTGTAGACATTGATGTTACCAACGGAAAAATGGATATCGAAAGCTATTCTATCGGAAGCGTAGATAAATGGAAAAACAACCAGTTAATGGACGAATTCCATAGATATAAAAACAAAGTAGCACCAGTAAAACCTGCAATCACAAATACTTTTGCTGCAAATGTTACTTTGCCTTTAACAATATCAGGTTCGGCATATAGCACTACAACAAATGAGTTATTAAATACAAGTCAGTTTTTAATTTCACAGACACCAACATTCGATATAATCAAAAAAGAAGTATATCGTGACTTCGAAAATTTATACGGAAAATATAAAACTCAAAAAGATTCAACAGTTGATATAAATCTGGGTGTAGATATTACCAAGATGGATTTAGCTTCGAACTCGCTTCCTAATGGTAAGTATTATGTGAAATTAAGATATAGAGACCGCAATCTGGAATGGTCTCCTTGGAGCGATACTCAAGCATTTACTGTAACAGGAAGTAATAATGTGAATACTGAGATTATTACCGATGCGTTAACTTATTCGCAAAATAAACCTATTAAAGTTGATTTTACCGATGCACCAGCGAGTACAAAAACTTGGATAGGATTGTATAAAGAAGGGCAAACACCGGGATCATCGACACCATCGCTAACTTGGCAATATACTAATGGTAGCCCAAGCGGATTTATTAATTTCCCAAGCGGATTGGCTAATAAAGGACGTTATTATGCCGTGATATTTTCTAATGGAGGTTACACGGAAATTGCGCCACGAAAATATTTTTATGTAGGACCAGTTCCTGTATTAACTACAGATAATACCGAATATTCTGTTGGCACACCAGTAATTGTTAATTATAGCAATGGACCACAATTGGCAAAGGATTGGATTGGTATATATAGAATGGGAGTAAATCCAGGATCTGGAGTTGCCTCAACAAGTTGGCAATATGTTACCACAGTTGCAGATACTAAATCATTTAATAACTTACCAAAAGGATATTATTATGCCGAATATTATTTGCAGGATAGTTTTAATGCTATCGGAAATAAAGTATTCTTTAAAATCGGAGCTGTGGTTACCGAATTATGGATTAATAAACCGGTATATGATCTTGGCGAACAAATTACAGCTTCATGGACAGATGCTCCAGGAATCGTAAAAGATTGGTTGGGGATTTACCACGAAGGCGATAATCCTAACGAAAAACCATTGGTAAGTTATACTTATTTTGAAGGACTTTCGGAAGGAACTAAAGCTATTGCTACCACAGAGTTGCCTACAGAAAAAGGAAACTACTTTTTGGTCATGTTTACCAATGATTCTTATAACGAAGTATCAAACAGAGTTTCTTTTGAAGTAATTGATAGTTCTTTAGGTAACGATGAGTTTAAAATCGATAATGGTTTAAAAGTATATCCAAATCCTACTAATAGTAATGCAGAAACTTTTATTCAGTCGGAATATCCTATCGATGAAATTGAGATTTATAATATGGAAGGAAAATTATTGTACGCTACAAAAAATGTAAACAACAATAAGTTCTCTCTTATAAATCAAGATTTACCAAAAGGAGTTTATATCCTAAAAATACATTCTCGTAAATTATTTACGGCTAAATTAATTGTGAAATAGTTAGAGAATTAAAACAATAGTTATTTAATAAAAAAAGCTTCCGCAAATGTGGAAGCTTTTTGAATTTATAAAGAATAAGTTTAAAGTATTATTGTAACATTTCTATAAGTTGAATATAATTCCCGCAGGTATCATTTAAAATAGCAATTTTTACATTTCCCATTTCTGTTGGAGTCATTTTAAATTCAACATCTAGATTAATAAGTCTATCATATTCTTCCTGAAGATTATCTACATTAATTTGTGTGTACGGAATTCCAGCTTCAAAAAGAGCATTTTGATATGTTTTAGCAGGTTCAAAATGATTGGGTGAAGGTTCTAATAAAACTTCAACTCCGTCTGGTTCATCTTTAGAAACAACAGTTAACCATCTGTTACCTCCGCCTAATGGTACATCATGTTTTTTTATAAAGCCCAATTTGTTAGTATAAAATTGTAATGCCCTTTCTTGATCTAGAACTGGTATTCCTATTACTTTTACTTTCATTGTTTTATGGTTTTAATTGACTGATGCTAGTTTGTAACTCTAATCAAATTGTTTAGAGTTTTACATTTGGTGATTTACTTTTTAAGTTGATTTTCAATATCCATCATTTGATGTAGAATTCTAATGATTTCTAATTCGTTTTGTTTAGTATTTATTCTATAAAAGATTAAATGTGATTTCACTTCAGTTCTTAAATATCCTTTTCTGATATGTTCAAAATTTTTCCCAGAATTTGGTTTTAGACATAAATATTCAATCTCATCTATAATAAGATTTAAATATCTGTCAGCTTGTTCAATAGACCAATTTTCAACTGTGTATAACCAAATTTTTTCTAAATCATAAGACGCTTCATTGCTTATCTTATAATTCATTGTTTGGATATTTTTTATGAAGATTATTTATAAAAGAATCACGATTAAAGTCTTTTACAAATCCAGATTTTTCTCCTTTTTTTAATTCTTTAATAAGCTCTTCTTTTTTGGTTTCCTCTTGTTCAAACATTCTTAATGCGGCACGAACCACTTCACTAGCTGATGAAAATCTGCCTGTTTTTACTTGAGAATTGATGAAATCATTAAAATAATCTCCTAATAATATTGATGTATTCTTTGGCATGACTTTAAATTTTATCAAAAATACCAATTATTGGTATGTTTTCCAAAAGATATTGCAATTTTTGGTCAATGATTTTTGAAGAAGGTTTGATTTTTAAAAGAAGGCAGATTTGGTTAAAATATAATTTCAAACTAAAGTTATAGTCAAAAAGTAGGATTTTATTTTCTAAGGATTTTACTAAATCTTTGTCAAAAAACTCCACTACCAAACCTCCCCAAATCAAAAAAAAATATTTCCCTTCCTAACACCCCAACAAATAAAATCTGATTTTGTATATTTGCCCAACCAAACACTACACTTTACTATGAGTCAAAAAGTATTACTTAATTCAAAAGAAGTTACTATCATATTACATCGTTTGGCCTGTCAATTGATAGAAAAGCATCTTGATTTTTCAGACACGATTTTGGTAGGAATTCAACCTAGAGGTGTTTACTTGGCAGAGCGACTGAAAGAATTATTAGAAAAAGAATATAAAACGCCTGAGATTACATTAGGCTATTTAGACATTACTTTTTTTAGAGATGATTTCAGAAGAACAGATAAACCTCTTGAAGCTAATAAAACCCAAATCAATTTTATTGTAGAGAATAAAAAAGTCATTTTTATAGATGATGTATTATTCACAGGACGAAGTATTCGATCAGCATTAACTGCTATTCAATCCTTTGGCCGACCAGCAGAAATTGAATTATTGGTGTTAATCGACAGGCGTTTTAGCCGACATTTACCAATACAACCCGATTATCGCGGCAGACAGGTGGATGCTATCAATAATGAGAAAGTGATTGTGAGTTGGAAAGAGAATGATGGCGAAGATGTCGTTTACTTAGTGACAAATTAGTTTAATCGGTTAACCGGTTAATTGTTTAATCGGTAGAAAATGATTAAACGGTTTAGCAAAAAACCATTAAACAAATAAAACAATTAAACATAAAAGATGAAAGAATTAAGCGTAAATCATTTGTTAGGAATAAAATACATCAATGAGAATGATATTAACCTAATTTTTGAAACAGCCGACCATTTTAAAGAAGTCATTAACAGACCAATTAAAAAAGTTCCTTCGTTGCGAGATATTACTATTGCCAATATATTTTTTGAAAATAGTACCAGAACAAAACTTTCATTCGAATTAGCACAAAAAAGATTATCGGCCGACGTTATTAGTTTTTCGGCAGCACAATCATCAGTTAAAAAAGGAGAAACACTTATCGATACGGTAAATAATATTCTTTCGATGAAAGTGGATATGGTCGTAATGCGACATGCCAATCCTGGAGCAGCTTACTTTTTATCCAAGAATGTAAAAGCAAGTATTGTAAATGCAGGAGATGGAGCACATGAACACCCAACACAAGCTTTACTGGATAGTTATTCTATTAGAGAAAGATTAGGAGATGTAGCAGGAAAGAAAGTAGTAATTGTAGGTGATATTTTACACTCAAGAGTAGCTTTATCTAATATTTATGCTTTGAAAATGCAAGGTGCTGAGGTAAAAGTATGCGGTCCAAAAACATTAATTCCCAGATATATTGAATCATTAGGAGTTACTGTAGAACCTAATTTGCGTAAAGCATTAGAATGGTGTGATGTTGCCAATATGTTGCGTGTGCAGAACGAAAGAATGGATGTTAACTTTTTCCCTTCTACAAGAGAATATTCACAACAATATGGTGTAGATAAAGCGTTATTAGATTCTTTGAACAAAGAAATTGTAATCATGCACCCCGGACCAATAAACAGGGGAGTAGAGATAACATCTGAAGTAGCTGATTCTGAACATTCGGTTATTTTAAATCAAGTCGAAAATGGAGTAGCCGTTCGTATGGCGGTTATTTATCTTTTGGCTTCAAAAATCCAATAAATTCCAAAAAGAAACTACCTTCGTTGTTCCAAAGAGGTATTTAGGGATTAATGAATGTAAAGCAAGAGAAAAAATGAAAGTAGATCAAAAAGGACATACAACAATAATTAAAGATACTCAGGGAGATTTTACTTCTTTTCTGGAGAAAATAACACAGCAGTTTAAAACCTTCGGAAATCACAATATTATTATCGATTTATTGGCACATAAAGATTTAACCATAAACGATATCAAATTATTATTACCTCTTTCTAAACAACAAAAAAAAGCCAAAAAATCTTTTGCCATTGTTGTTTCTGATATAGATTATAATGCTGTTCCAGATGCATTAATTGTTGTGCCTTCAGTTTTAGAGGCGCATGATATTATTGAAATGGACGAAATAGAAAGAGATTTAGGATTTTAAATACTGAAAGGATCTTGATTCTTAGTTATATATTAATATAAAATATGGGTTAATTGTTTATTTGTTTAACTGTTTAGTCGATTTATTTTGATGTTTTATTCTTGAACGATTAAACGATTTTACCCAATAAACAAATAAACATAAAATTGAAGTTAACAATATTAGGCTGTTATGCCGCAACTCCAAGAACTTTTACCAATCCGACTTCGCAGGTATTAGAAATAAAAAACAGATTGTTTCTTATCGATTGTGGTGAAGGAACTCAGGTACAATTGCGTAAAAACAAGGTAAAATTCTCTAAGATAAATCACGTTTTTATTTCGCATTTGCATGGAGACCATTTCTTCGGGCTCATCGGGTTAATATCTACTTTTAGCCTTTTAGGACGAACTACTGATTTGCATATTCATGGTCCGAAAGGAATTAAAGAAATCATCTTACTACAACTGAAATTATCGAGTTCATGGACAAACTATGGTTTGTTCTTTCATGAATTAGTGTCTGATAAAAGCGAAGTTGTTTTTGAAGATCAAAAAGTTATTGTAACCACAATACCTCTAAATCATCGAGTTTATACGAATGGGTTTTTGTTTCAGGAGAAAAAAGATCCGCGTAAACTAGATGTAGATGCTGTTCAGCATTATAATATAGATACTTGTTATTATCAGAAAATTAAAAACGGAGGAGATATAAAGTTGGATGATGGTACAATTATCGCCAACGAAAAATTATCATTTGACCCTTTGCCTCCTAAGAGTTATGCATTTTGTTCTGATACTGTATATCATGAAGCCGTAATTCCTATTATAAATAATGTAGATGTTTTGTATCATGAAAGCACCTTCTTGCAATCGGAAGAAGCTTTGGCTGCAAAAACATTACATTCAACAGCCAAAGAAGCTGCGACAATTGCTTTAAAAGCCAATGCTAAACATTTGGTTCTGGGACATTATTCTACCAGATATGAAAGTATCGAATTGTTTAGAGAAGAAGCCGAAACTATCTTTCCTAATGTATTATTAGGTGATGATGGAAAGAGTTTTGAATTTTAAATAATTGCCGAAGGCTTTAAGCTTTAAGCAATCCAAAGAATGAGGTTACTAATTCTAAAATTCTAAGAAGTCTAAAAGGTCTAATAATCCAAGATGTCTAAGTAGTCTAAAAGATCTAACAATCTAACTAATCTAAAAAAAATGAATGATCTAAGTAATTATAGAAAATCCTACGAGAAAAGTGAATTGCTGGAAAGTAATATTCCAGAAGATCCTATTAATCTTTTTAATAGATGGTTTCATGAAGTAGAAGACTTTGGAGGAGTCGATGAGGTAAATGCAATGACAGTGTCGACAATAGGATTGGATGGCTTTCCTAAATCGAGAGTTGTTTTATTGAAGAAATTCTCTGAAGAAGGTTTTATTTTTTATACCAATTATAATTCTGAAAAAGGAAAAGCAATACAGAATAATCCACATGTTTGTTTGTCTTTCTTCTGGCCAAGCTCAGAACGCCAGGTTATTATAAAAGGAATAGCAGCTAAAACATCTGAATCGGTTTCGGATGGTTATTTCGATTCAAGACCTGACGGAAGTAAGTTAGGGGCAATTGTATCTCATCAAAGTGAAGTTATTCCATCAAGAACATTTCTAGAAGAGAACCTAAAAGAACTAGAGAAAGAATTTGAAGGAAAACCTATTCCCAGACCTAAACATTGGGGAGGATTTCTTGTTACTCCTGTTGAGGTTGAATTTTGGCAAGGAAGACCAAATCGTTTGCATGACAGAATAAGATATGTTGCTCAAGATGATTACTCTTGGAAGATTGAACGACTTTCGTCTTAAAAGTAGGAAAAATACATTATAAAAATATTTTATAGTGTAGTTCATCGATTTTTTTTGGTAGTTTAACGATAAAATATGTAGATTTAACTAATAATTAAAAAGAAGCATAATTTATTTAATACAATTTAAAGAGTTTGCCCCACAATCTACTTTAAGCTTAAACTACTAATATTTATGAAATTAAGAATTCATTTTTTATCGCTTTTGGTAATAGCGGCGCTTACCATGAATTCTTGTGCATCTGATTCGGTTGACTCAGTTTCAAATCCAGAATCAGGTGTTTCTTCTGAACTAGTTACCGATTATACTTATAATCAAACGGAGCTTGAAACAATGCAACTTATTAATGATTATAGAGTTAGTGTTGGATTAAATGCTTTAAAAACAATAAATCACGTTTCTTTTAAATCTGAACAGCATGATGATTACATGATTGCTCATGATGTAGTAAATCATGATGGTTTTGTAGATCGCTCAGAAAACATTATTAAAGTACTAGGAGCTAAAAAAGTAGGTGAGAATGTTGCCTACAATTATAATACACCACAAGCAGTATTAAAAGCGTGGTTAGAAAGCGAAGGACATAAACAAAATATAGTAGGTGACTATACGCATTTTGGTATAGCTATAAAACAAGATCCAGAAAACGGAAGAAAATATTATACTAATATTTTTGCAAAAATATAATTGAATCTATTTTTTTTTACAGAAGAAAATGGAAGTAAAAAGACCCTTTTTATGTTACTGGTTTATTTAAGTTGAGGTTAATAGCCGTTATTTTAATTAATAACGGCTATTTAATTTGTAGTGGTAAAAAGCTGTCTTTATAGACAGCTTTTTTTATGTTCGAAAGTTTAGTAATTAGGCGAAAAAATTACCGCAAAGGTCGTAAAGGATTACACAAAGGTTCGCAAAGTTTAATGAATAGCTTTGTGCTCTTTGCGTTCTTTTCTTTGTGTGCTTTGCGTTAAAGTGAGAATGAAATAATTTACCGCAAAGGTAGCCAAAGGCTTATACAAAGATTCACAAAGTTCAATCAATAGCTTTGCGAACCTTTGCGTTTTTTTCCTTGTGTACTTTGCGTTAAAATAGAATCAGACTCAACTATATTATCTACAAATAAAAAACCAGTGAAGTTGATTTCACTGGTTTAGGATTAATACATAACTAACAATTTTTTATTAAAACTATACTTTGATTTATTGTTATAAAGCCGAAATTATAAATTCGCTTCGTCTGTTCATTTGATGTTCGGCTTCGGTACATTTTACTCCATCAGAACAACCATTTACAAGTTGGGTTTCTCCATATCCTTTTCCAGTTAATCTGTTTGGAGCAACACCGTTTTGAATCAACCATTTTATAGTCGATTTTGCTCTTCTGTCAGACAATGCTTCATTGTATTTATGCGTAGCACGACTATCGGTATGAGAACGAATATCAAGTTTCATTTTTGGATATTGATTCAATACATCTAGTATTTTTTCTAAATCCAAAGCTGCTTCTCTGCGGATATTAGATTTATCAAGATCAAAATAAATCATTTTGATACCAAAACATTTACCTAAATCATCACCAATTGTTACAACACAATCAGATTTTTCAAGTGCTATAGATAACTGAGTTCTTCCTTTTTCGTTTAAGATAGTAACACTTTGTTCTTTGGTTGTATATTTTTCTTTTTCGGCTCTTACGTTGTAGGTTAGACCACATGTTACTGGGAAAGTATAATTTCCGTTTTGATCTGAATAGCCTGTTGTAATTACTTTAAAGTTATTGTCATACAAAGTCAATTTGGTGTTTGGTAAAACTTCTCCAGTTGCCAAATCGGTTATGGTTCCGTATAATTCCTGAGTACAAATTACTAATGGTTTTGTTTCTAAAAACTTATAGATATCATCAGATCCCAGTCCGCCATCTTTGTTAGATGTAAAAAATCCTCTTCGTGATTTAGTGTCAATTAAATAAGCAAAATCATCTTTGGGAGAATTAATATCTGAACCTAAATTTTTGACATTGCTCACACCATCATCACTTAGTTTTCCAACAAAAACATCTAAACCTCCAAGTCCGGGATGCCCATCTGAGGCAAAATAAATTTCATTATCGTCTGTTATAAATGGGAATGTTTCTTTTCCTTCTGTATTTATTCCAGGGCCTAAATTTACGGGAGAACTAAATCCTCCATTGGTATTAATGTTTACTTTATAAAT
>NZ_NCWQ01000093.1:0-25065 GCF_002156885.1 Flavobacterium sp. AJR
TTATGAGATAGATAAATGATTCTTTCTTACTATAAATAAAAGCATTTAACTTTTTCAAAACAATTGTATTTTCTATTTTCCTAATTAAAATCTATCTTCGCTTTTTATAAATATTTAAAGATAAAATAGAAATTAAAAGATTTAATTATTGAAATATTTAAAGATAAAAAAGTTCGTAAATCTAAGAAGTCTAAAAATCTAATCGTCTAAATAAAGAATGTCTAATTATCTTCTTCAAACTCCTATCGAATACTTAAAAGGTGTTGGCCCTAATCGTGGCGAATTGCTGCGTAAGGAATTGGGGATTCATAAATATATTGATTTGGTTAATTTTTTTCCGAACCGATATATAGACAGAACGCGATATTATAAGATTAACGAATTACAGAATACTGCTGCCGAAGTTCAGATTGTTGGTAAAATCATCAATATAAAGACCGTTGAATTTGCCAAAAATAAGAAACGTTTGGTTGCTACTTTTGTAGATGATACAGGACAAATAGACTTAAACTGGTTTCAGGGACATAAATGGATTCGTGAGAGTTTAAAACTCAACGAAGTTTGTGTGATTTTTGGGAAATGTAGTTTATACGGAAGTCAGTTTAGTATGTCGCATCCCGAAATTGAACTCATGAGCGAACACGAACAAAGCCTTCGCTCTGCAATGCAACCTGTTTATCCATCGACAGAAACCTTGGCTAATAGAGGGATTTCAAATCGTGTGATTAACAAACTCATGCAGCAATTATTTCTGGAAACACAAACTTTATTTACTGAAACACTTCCCGATTATTTGGTAAATGAGTTAAAACTGATTCCTAAAAAAGCAGCTTTATTCAACATACATTTTCCTAAAAGTGCCGATACTTTGGCGAAAGCCCAATACCGATTAAAATTTGAAGAATTGTTTTTTATTCAGTTGCAACTGATAACTAAAAACCTGATTAGAAAGCATAAAATAAAAGGACATCCATTTGTAAAAGTAGGTGAATATTTTAATGTGTTTTATCAAAATCACTTGCCTTTTGCACTTACAAATGCTCAAAAAAGAGTAATCAAGGAAATACGTACCGATATGGGTAGTAATGCCCAAATGAATCGATTATTGCAAGGAGATGTAGGTTCGGGAAAAACTATCGTTGCGTTTATGAGTATGTTATTGGCGCTCGATAATGGTTTTCAGGCTTGCTTAATGGCACCTACAGAAATCTTAGCAAATCAGCATTTTGTGGGATTGTCAGAATTAGCAGCGACATTAGATATCAATGTGAAAATACTAACAGGATCTACCAAAATTGCTGCCAGAAGAATAATTCATGAAGAATTAGAAAACGGTAGTTTGCATATTTTAATCGGAACACATGCTTTACTGGAAGACAAAGTAAAATTTAAAAATTTAGGTTTAGCTGTTATCGATGAGCAACATCGTTTTGGTGTAGAGCAACGTTCTAAATTATGGAAAAAGAACGAAATTCCGCCACACGTATTAGTTATGACTGCTACGCCTATTCCGCGTACTCTGGCGATGAGTTTATATGGCGATTTAGACATTTCGGTAATCGACGAATTGCCTCCGGGGCGAAAACCAATCCAAACAGTTCATCGTTATGATAGTAACCGACTGAAAGTCTGGAAGTTTTTGCGTGATGAAATTGCTCTTGGAAGACAAATATATATTGTATATCCATTGATTCAAGAATCTGAAAAAATGGATTTCAAGGACTTGATGGATGGTTATGAGAGTATTTCTCGTGATTTTCCCCTACCTAATTATTCGATTTCTATCCTTCACGGAAAAATGAAACCAGCTGATAAAGATTCGGAAATGAAACGTTTCTCGGAAGGAAAAACGAATATAATGGTTGCTACAACCGTTATTGAGGTTGGTGTAAACGTACCGAATGCCAGTGTGATGATTATAGAAAGTGCCGAACGTTTCGGACTTTCACAATTACATCAATTACGTGGTCGTGTAGGTCGTGGTGCCGAGCAGAGTTATTGTATCTTAATGACTTCGCATAAACTAAGTTCGGATAGTAAAACCCGAATGGAAACTATGGTTCAAACCAATGACGGTTTCGAAATCGCCGAAGTTGACTTAAAACTTCGTGGTCCTGGTGATTTAATGGGAACGCAACAAAGCGGTGTACTTAATCTTCAAATCGCCGATATTGTTCGTGATCGTGATATTTTGGCTCTAGCCAGAAATTATGCTTTAAAAGTCCTAAAAGAAGACGCTCCATTGCAAAAACCTGAAAATGCAATCCTTAAAGCCATTTTCATCGAATTAACAAAGAAAAAGAATATCTGGAATTATATTAGTTAAGTTTTTTTTTAAGGTTCAAAGGTTCAGAGTTACAAAGGTTCTAAGGTTTTGAGGTACTAAAATGCTAAGGTAAAAAAAATAAAGCTTTGCGAACTTTGCGTAAAACCTTGTGTTCTTTGCGGTTAATTTTACCACAATGTAACCCCAAACTTGTCACCCTGACGGAGGAAGGGTCTCCACTAGTGGCTCGATAATAAAAGGGAAAAATATTAGAATTTTTAATTGACAATAGACTCATTATAACAAGGAGTAAATACTCTATAAGTAAAATAGAGTAAACGCTCTTTTTTCTTATACTCTTTCTCGGACTATCGAGTTACTTGTGGAGACCCTTCCTCCGTCAGGGAGACAAGTTTGTGGATGTATTTGGTAAAATTAACCGCAAGGGGCGCAATACCGAAGCATCGGGATACGCAATGTTCGTAAAGCTTGTTAAGTTTTATTCTTATGAACCTTCTTAGAACCTCAGAACCTCAGAACCTTTGCATCTTTGTACCTTTTTTAAACCTTAAAAAAAACTTTTTTTTATTATCCCTTTAAACCTTTCTTCACGAATGGAGTCTTAATACAAATTTTTGAACTTATGTTTATTGTAAATCTTAGAAAATTAGAGGCTTTGTAACTCAGAACCTCTGTTTCTAGCATTACCCTTTTGCATCTTATTTTAACGAAAATATTAATATTTGTACATACAATTGTTAAATAAAAAATAAGGTCATAGGTTTTCAATACAAAAAACTAAATTTGTGAATTCACTTAAAACCATAATCTATTAATTCTAGCTTTACCTAAATCTCATGAAAGTAAAAAACCTTGTATATGCCTTGCTAATAATCGGAATTGGCGGATTTATCGCTTACCGAGTTGTATCTAATAAAAATAAGAACGACGAATCTAAAGGTCAGAACGGTAAAAACAAAACCACAACAGTTTCGGGAGTTGTTGTAGACACTCAAACTTTTGACAATAATTTATCTTTATCCGGATCTATTGAAGCCAATGAGCAAGTAGAAATTCGTAGTGAAGTTTCGGGTATTGTCGAAGGAATTTATTTTAGTGAAGGAAGCAACGTAACCAAAGGTCAAGTTCTTTTTAAGGTAAATGATATAGAATTAAGAGCACAATTAAGACAAGCCACTACTAAAGAAGGTTTGGCTGCCGAAAACGAAAGAAGAGCAAAGTTATTACTTCAAAAAGAAGCTATTAGCCAAGAAGAATATGAAGTTGCAAGAGCCGACCACGCTTCTGCGCAAGCACAAACCCAATTAATACGTGCTCAAATTGCAAAAACATCTGTAAAAGCACCATTTTCTGGAAAGATAGGATTACGATCAATTTCTCCGGGAACTTATATTACACCAACAATTTTGGTTGCTAAACTGGTTAATACTAGCAAATTAAAAATTACATTCTCGATTCCAGAGAAATACGCAAGTCAGGTAAGAAACAATTCTATTATTACTTTTACGGTTTCTGGGTCTGAGACTCAATATACGGCTAAAGTTTATGCTATTGAGCCTGAAGTTGCTGTAGAAACAAGAACGCTTCAGATTAGAGCTATCGCCGAAAATAAAGATGGCAAATTATTCCCTGGAACATTTGCTGATGTAAAATTACCATTAGATATTATAAAAGATGCAATTGTGGTTCCTACAGAAGCTATTGTACCTGTACAAAACGGAAAAAAAGTCTTTATTTCTAATTTTGGCAAAGCCAAAGAAGTAATGGTAGAAACTGCTACAAGAACAGATGCGTCTATCTTGATTTTATCAGGTTTAAAAAAGGGAGATACTGTTATAACTAGCGGTGTAATGGCATTAAAAAATGACGATCTAATTAAGGTAAAAGTGAAAAAATAGAGATTTTGAATTATTTAATAATCCAACTCAATTTTCATTATTTTAAAATCTAATCCTGATAGTTATCGGGACTAAAATCATAAATCTCATATGAGTTTATCAACCACAAGTATTAGAAGACCAGTATTAACAATTGTTTTAAATCTTGCAATTGTATTGTTTGGTCTTATTGGATATAGCTTTTTAGGCGTAAGAGAGTTTCCGTCTATTGATCCCGCACAAGTTTCTGTACGTACTAATTATACAGGAGCAAATTCAGACATTATAGAATCTCAAATTACTGAACCTCTTGAAAAAGCAATTAATGCCATTGACGGAATTAGAAACATTACTTCGTCGAGTGTACAAGGAAGTAGTAATATTACAATCGAGTTTAATCTTGATAAAAACCTAGAAGAAGCTGCAAACGATGTTCGTGATAAAGTATCACAAGCCGTTAGAAGTTTACCTCAGGATATAGATGCTCCGCCTGTTGTTTCTAAGGCTGATGCCAATGGAGAATCTATTATTTCGATGACTGTTCAAAGTGATACACGAAGTGCGCTTGAACTGAGTGATTATGCAGAGAATGTTATTTCTCAGCGATTAGAAACAATTCCGGGAGTAAGTGCAGTTCAAATTTGGGGACAAAAACGTTACGCCATGCGTTTATGGATTGATCCTATAAAACTGGCTGCATATGGTTGTACAGTATCAGAAGTTCGTAATGCCTTAAATGCACAAAATGTTGAGTTACCTTCTGGAAAACTAACAGGAAACAATACAGAACTTACAGTAAAAACGGTTGGAAATTTATCTAAACCAGAAGAGTTTAATAATATTATTATTCGTTCAGAAGGTGAAAAAATAGTTCGTTTTAGCGATGTTGGTAATGCCGAATTAGGTCCAGAAAATACCGAAACAAAATTGAGCCAATCAGGACTTCCTATGATTGGTCTTGCGATTGTGCCTATGCCAGGAGCAAATTATTTAGATATTTCGAAAGAGTTTTATAAAAAATACGATGCTTTAAAGAAAGATCTTCCTAAAGATATTAAGCTTGATATTGCAATAGACAGTACGCTTTTTGTAAAAAAATCTGTTTTGGAAGTTGCCGAAACATTATTGATATCTATAGTTTTGGTTATCTTGATTATCTTTTTGTTTTTTAGAGATTGGGCAATCGCATTTAGACCTTTAATAGATATTCCAGTTTCCTTGATAGCAACATTTTTTATCATGTGGCTTTTTGGATTCTCAATAAACGTATTAACATTACTTGCAATTGTTTTGGCAACGGGACTTGTGGTCGATGACGGAATTGTGGTAACGGAGAATATCTTTAAGAAAGTCGAAGAAGGAATGTCGCCTATTGAAGCTGCAATTAAAGGATCTAATGAGATTTTCTTTGCTGTAATTTCTATTTCGATAACGCTTGCAGCCGTATTTTTACCAGTAATCTTCTTAGAGGGATTCGTTGGTCGATTGTTTCGAGAGTTTGGGGTCGTCATAGGAGCGGCAGTATTAATTTCGGCTTTTGTTTCCTTGACCTTAACACCTATGTTAAATGCATATTTAATGAAAGGTGGCGAACAAAAGAAATCGAATTTTTATCTTAAAACAGAACCTTATTTCGAAAGTTTAAATAAAGGATATGCTGATGCTTTAACCCGTTTTATGAAAAAGAAATGGTTAAGCTTTCCTATTATCGCTATTTGTTTTGGATTAATTTACTTGTTCTTCAGTATTTTACCAAAAGAAACTGCTCCTTATGATGATAGAAGCGCATTGGTTTTAAGTGTAACAACTCCCGAAGGTTCTTCATACGAATATACAGATCGTTTTATGCAAGAGCTAGGTCAACTTATTGATGACTCTATTCCGGAGAAAAAAGTAAGTTTGGTAATCACGTCACCAGGTTTTGGATCATCATCTGTAAACAGTGGTAGAGTTAGGATTGCACTTAAAGAACCTAACGAAAGAACCCGTTCTCAAAAAGAAATTGCAGAGAAATTAACAAAGTGGACTAAAAAATATTCTGAAGCAAAAACCTCGGTAACAGAGCAACCTACAATTGCTGTAAATAGACGTGGAGGATTGCCAATTCAGTATATTATCCAAGCCCCAACCTTCGAAAAACTACGTGAAAAGATACCGTTGTTTATGGACGAAGCCAATAAAAATGATACTTTTTCGGTTAC
The DNA here is from genome assembly GCF_002156885.1 of Flavobacterium sp. AJR. Taxonomy (NCBI): domain Bacteria; kingdom Pseudomonadati; phylum Bacteroidota; class Flavobacteriia; order Flavobacteriales; family Flavobacteriaceae; genus Flavobacterium; species Flavobacterium sp. AJR. The sequence continues at coordinate 6,366 of NZ_NCWQ01000093.1, forward strand.
AGATGTGAACTTAAAATTTAATAAACCCGAAATTAATGTAAGTATTGATCGTGAAAAAGCCGAAAGTTTGGGTATTTCTATTATCGATATTGCGCAAACATTACAGCTATCATTAAGTGGGCAGCGTTTTGGATATTTTATTAAAAACGGAAAACAATATCAGGTAATTGGACAATTTGACCAAAAAGACCGTTCGAAACCATTGGATTTAACTTCGATGTTTGTAAAAAACAAAAAAGGACAGTTAATACAAATGGATAACGTAGTTACGATAGAAGAACAAAGCAATCCGCCACAATTGTATCATAACAACAGATATATGTCGGCTACAGTTTCGGCTGGTTTAGCTCCAGGCAAAAGTATTAGCGACGGTATCGATGCTATGAACGAGATAAAAGCTAAAGTTCTGGATGATACTTTTACAACCGATTTAGGTGGTGAATCACGAGATTTTGTGGAGAGTAGTTCGAATACTTCATTTGCATTTGGATTGGCTTTATTATTAATCTTCTTGATATTATCGGCTCAATTTGAAAGTTTTATAGATCCGTTTATTATAATCCTGACTGTGCCAATGGCAGTTGCTGGGGCATTATTCTCTTTATGGTTATTTAACCAAACTTGGAATATCTTTAGCCAGATTGGTACCGTAATGCTTATTGGTCTTGTTACCAAGAATGGTATCTTAATTGTGGAGTTTGCCAACCAATTACGAGAACAAGGCAAACCAAAATTAGAAGCAATACTAGAAGCTTCGGAAGCGCGACTTAGACCAATCTTAATGACGAGTTTGGCAATTGCATTAGGAGCATTACCAATTGCAATGTCTCTTGGGGCAGCTTCTACAAGCCGTATAGGAATGGGAGTTGTAATTGTGGGAGGAACAATTTTCTCCTTAGTACTTACTTTATTTGTAATTCCTGCCATGTATTTAATGTGGTCTAAAGCACGCAAACATTACCCTGAGTTTGATCATATCGAAGAATATGAAAGAGATAGTAATAAATAATCTCAAACTCACTTTAAATAAAAATAGGAACCACAAATCGCTTTTAAACAAAATTTTGATGGCTGATTTGTGGTAATAAAAATAAAAAATGATGTACACTAAAACTCTATTTAAATGCTTGGTTTTGTTTCTTTTTTGTATTGCAAAAAGCAATGCACAAGAAGTTCTTACCATAGAAAACGCAGTAAAAATAGCATTAGACAATAATTTTGAAATAAAAATTGCGTCAAATAATTTAAAAATTAGCGAGACCAATGCTACAATAGGAAATGCAGGAATGTTACCAACAGTAACAGCTACTGTTGTAGATAATAACAGCATACAAAATAGCTCGCAAACACGCCAGGACGGAACATCAACTTCATTGAACAACGCAAAAAACAACAGTTTAAATTACGGTGTGGGATTAGACTGGACGATATTTGATGGTATGCGAATGTTTGCTCAACTGGATCAACTTAAAGAACTTCAGAAATTAGGTGATGCCGAATTGCGACGCACCATTTTAGTAAAAGTGGGACAAGTTAATTCTACTTACTACGATCTAGTTCAGCAACAACAACAATTAGCAGCATTAGATACTACGATTGTAATTTCTAAGCAAAGATTGACTTTGGCACAAAACCGATTTACTATTGGAAAAGCTTCAAAATTAGAGGTTTTAAATGCTCAGGTAGATTTAAACACAGATCAGGTTACATTATTGAGACAGAAAGAATCATATGCAAATGCCAAGATATTATTAAATCAGATTTTGGCTCGAGATTCTAAAATTGATTTCAGGGTTATGGATGATGTTACGGTAGATAACACATTGATTTTGGATAATTTATTAGAATTAGCCAAAAAACAAAATCCACAATTAGAATCTCAAATTATTAATTTAAGAATTGCCGAATTGCAATTAAAGCAAGTAAAAGCAAATCGCTACCCTACTGTAAAATTAAATACAGGATATAATTTTTCTGAGAGTCATTCTAGTTTAGGATTTACAAGTGAATCAACTTCCCGAGGATTAAATTATGGTTTTAGTGCATCTTTAAACGTATTTGATGGTTTTAATCAACATAGAAATGAAAAAACGTCTAAGCTTGAAATTGAGAATACTAAATTTGCTTTAGAGCAACAAAATCAAGTATTGAGCACTCAATTAGCAACGGCTTATCAAACGTATTTAACAAATTTGGAGTTGATAAATCTTGAAGAAAATAACGAAGTAATAGCTAAACAAAACTTGGATATTACACTAGATAAATTTCGTATAGGAACTATTACAACACTTGAGTTTAGAACGGCACAGCTTAATTATGTAAATGCAAAAGTGCGTTATAGCAATGCACAATTTGAAGCTAAATTATCTGAAATTGCATTAAAAGAATTAGCAGGAAATATTAGTTTTTAAACTAAATTTGTTTCAAACACATAGCAAATGATATCATATAATACAAAAGACTGGTTTACCTTTATTTTTCATTTTCATAAATCAGATACTGTTAGGAAGTTGTTTCCTATCATGATTGCTATTGCAATATACGCGTCAACTGTTGGTTATCTTGAAATTTATTATTTTAAAATAACTAAAAACGATTATGTTCAAAATATTCCAATTATGCACGGAATGTTAGGTTTTGTAATTTCATTACTACTAGTTTTTAGAACAAATACGGCATATGATCGCTGGTGGGAAGGAAGAAAGTTATGGGGAAGCCTTGTAAATAATAGCCGAAATCTTGCTATTAAACTTTCGGCTATGCTAAAAGATGAAAATGACAGGAAATTTTTCAGAAAGTTCATTCCGCTATATGCTGATATTTTGCATAAGCATTTGCATGATTCAGAAACAAGTAAACAACTTTTTGAAGACGTAGATTTAGAAATAGATCACCACAAACACAAGCCAAATCAGGTAAAGAGAATCATATTTCATAAAATAAATGATTTATACGATGCGAAAAAAATATCTGGTGAACAACTCATTATTTTAAATAATGAATTGCAAGCATTTACAGATGTTTGTGGAGCTTGCGAAAGAATTAAAAACACGCCTATTCCCTACTCTTACAGTGCGTTTATCAAAAAATTCATTTTCTTTTACATTATGACTTTGCCTTTTGGTTATTCTATTAGCTTAGGTTATTATGTTGCTCCTGTAGTTGTTTTTGTTTTTTATGTACTGGCGAGTTTAGAACTTATTGCAGAGGAAATTGAAGATCCGTTTGGTGATGATGAAAATGATTTACCGACCAAAAAAATAGCCGAAAACATTAAGAAACATGTCGAAGAGTTGATTTAATTAAACGTTAAATCTACTCTTCTTATAATTATTTTGCTTAAATTTAAAGTTCCGTCTTAAAATTTAAAAAGCAATGAATAATCAACGTTATTTAATCAATCCACTTCAACTATCAAAAGAGAAATCGTTAAAAACTCTTGTCGAAAACAGGACAATTTATAACTTGAATCATTGTGAGTTAAATATTTTCGAAACATACGAATCATCTACTTTAGTTCCTTTAAAGTTTGATGATTTGGTTGTTACAAGTATGTTGAGAGGAAAGAAAATAATGCATCTCTTTGATGATCCCGAGTTTGATTATTTACCAGGAGAAACTGTTGTAGTTCCTGCAAATGTAGAAATGAAAATCGATTTTCCAGATGCTACAAGAAATAATCCCACGCAATGTTTGGCTCTGGCAATTGAGCAATCTAAAATTACAGACACTTTAAATTTCTTAAACGAGCGATATCCAAAAGAAGGAAAGGATATGTATTGGCAATTAAATTATCAGAATTATTTCTTTTATAATAATGTCGATATGGCTACTACAATCAATAAGCTTATAAAAGAATGTATGAGCACCTCGATAACCAAAGATGTTTTGGCAGATTTGACCTTGAAAGAATTATTGATTCGAATAATACAAACTCAAACGGTAAAATCTATTGATGAAGGAACAGTAATTCAGGTAAATAATCCAATAACAGAAGTTACAGAATTCATCAAGCAGAATTTAAAGGAAAACATGAATTTAAAAAGCCTGAGTGATAAAGCGTGTATGAGTACAGCTTCGTTCTATCGTTTTTTTAAGAGAGAACTAGGAATGAGTCCGATAGAATATATATTGAATGAGAAAATAAAATGTGCTAAAAATTTATTGAAGAATCCTTCCATACAAATTAATGAAGTTTGTTATTTATCAGGATTTGGAGACGCTAATTATTTCATCCGATTATTTAAAAAACACGAAGGTATTACACCAAAACAATATCAGTTGTTGTTTATAAATTGAGGCACTAAGGCTCTGAGGCATTAAGATTCAAAGGTTTTAAGAAAGGTTCTGAGGTTTAAAAAAAGGTACAAAGAGACAAAGGTTTCTTATAGAAACGGGAACCAATCTATCTTGTTATAAAGAAATTTTAGTGATACATAACCACAAACTTGTCACCCTGACGCAGGAAGGGTCTCCGCTAGTAACTCGACTATTATTGTACAAAAAAAAAACGCACTACGGTGCGCCTCTACGGGAAACGAGAACCAATAAATCTTTTGATAAAGAAATTTTAGCACAACATAACCACAATCTTGTCTCCCTGACGCAGGAAGGGTCTCCGCTAGTAACTCAATAACTATTGCTCAAAAAAAGACGCACTGCGGTGCGCCTCTACGGGAAACGTGAACCAATAAATCTTTTGATAAAGAAATTTTAGCACAACATAACCACAATCTTGTCACCCTGACGCAGGAAGGGTCTCCACAAGCAACTCGACAATTATTATGCAAAAAAAAGACGCACTGCGGTGCGCCTCTACAAAAAACCTTTGTCCCTTTGTCCCTCAGAACCTTAGTACCTCATGAAATAATTCTAATCGGTTCCAAATCTTTCTCTTCTTCTTCGGTGAAAATTCGGTATTCTATCTGGAATGTTTTCTTTAATGGTGTTTCCAATGAAAATCCGCCCACGCCAAAAGCATCGATTACATTGAGAGTAAAATGGGCATGTTTCCAATACTCAAATAAATCTTTATCTACCCAAAATTCGGTATCTTCGATTGTACCAATACATACATCTCCCATTCGTTGGTAAAAACCTCCTTTTTCAAAGCACTGCGGTTGTGTACCTTCACAACATCCTCCAGCTTGATAAAACATTAAATCGCCATGTTTTTCTTTTAATATATTTATCAATTCTATAGCTTTATCTGTGGCATCGATTCTTTTTATCATGATTTTGTATTTAAAAAAAGCAACAAACTTTAAAATTATAAAGTTTGTTGCTTTCATGATTTAATTATGGTTTTGCAATCTCAAGTACTACCCTACCTTCAATTTGTCCTTTTTTCATTTTGTCAAAAACATCATTGACATCTTCTAATTTTGCAGGAGTAATTGTTGCTTTTACTTTTCCTTCTACAGCAAATTCTATTGCTTCTTTCATGTCTTTACGTGTACCTACAATCGAACCGCGAATTGTAATTCTGTTTAAAACAGTATCAAAGATTGATAAATCAAAGTTTCCTGGAGGAAGACCGTTAAGAGCCATTGTACCTTTTCGTCTTAAAGTTTCAAGACCTTGCTTGAATGCTATAGGAGAAACAGCGGTTATTAATGCCCCATGCATTCCACCAACTTCCTTTTTTAAGAATTCTCCAGGATTTTGATTTTTTGCGTTTACTACTAAATCGGCTCCAAGTCTTTTGGCTAAATCAAGTTTATCATCGGCAACATCTATTGCTGCAACATGCATTCCCATTGCTTTGGCGTATTGTACAGCAACGTGACCTAATCCTCCAATTCCTGAAATTGCTACCCATTCTCCTGGTTTAACCTCAGTTTCTTTAAGCCCTTTGTACACCGTTACTCCTGCACAAAGTATGGGAGCCATTTCCATAAAATTGACATTTGATGGTAAAAGCCCAACATATCTTGCATCGGCAATTACATATTCGGCAAATCCACCATCTACACTATAACCACCATTTTGTTGCGTATCGCATAAGGTTTCCCAACCTGTAATACATTGATCACATCCTCCACAGGCACTATAAAGCCATGGTACGCCAACAGCATCGCCTTCTTTTACATTTTTTACATCCTGACCTAGCGCAACAACATAGCCCACGGCTTCATGTCCTGGAATTAATGGCATTTTTGGTTTTACTGGCCAATCCCCTTCTATGGCGTGTAAATCGGTATGACAAACTCCGCTTGCAATGACTTTTACAAGGATTTCGTTTTTACCTGGTCGCTTAACTTCGACTTCTTCAATCTTCAAAAGAGAACCAAATTCTCTTACAACTGCGGCTTTCATTGTTTTTGGCAACATAATTTTATTTATTTGCAAGAGCAATAATTAATAGTTTATTGCTCTTTGGTTTATACAATTCTTTAAAAGAAACCTAATTTCTTTTTATCATAAGAGATCAACATGTTTTTGGTTTGGCGGTATTGCCCCAACATCATTTTGTGGTTTTCGCGACCTATCCCAGATTGTTTGTAACCCCCAAATGGTGCGCCTGCAGGATAAGAATGGTACTGATTTATCCAAACACGACCGGCTTGAATTGCTCTCGGAACCTGATAAATTTCGTGTGCATCACGTGTCCAAACTCCGGCGCCTAAACCGTACATGGTATCATTTGCAATAGCAATCGCTTCTTCAGTAGTTTTAAAAGTAGTCACGGCTAGAACTGGTCCGAAAATTTCTTCCTGAAAAATTCTCATTTTATTATTTCCTTTAAACAAAGTTGGCTTAATGTAATAACCACCTTCTAAGTCTCCACCTAAGTTATTTTCTGCACCACCAGTAAGTAATTCTGCGCCTTCTTCTTTTCCTAATTTTATATAAGAAAGGATTTTTTCTTTTTGCACTATCGAAGTCTGTGCACCAATCATCGTTGTTTTATCCAGTGGATTTCCAGCAATAATCGCCTCAGTTCTTTCGATTACTCTTTTAATAAATTTTTCGTAGATATCTTCATGAACTAATAATCGTGAAGGGCATGTACAAATTTCTCCTTGATTCAATGCAAATAAAACAGCTCCTTCTATGGCTTTGTCAAAGAAATCATCGTCATGATCGGCAATAGATGGGAAGAAGATATTTGGTGATTTTCCGCCTAATTCTAATGTAACCGGAATAATATTTTCGGTAGCATATTGCATTACTAATCGTCCTGTTGTTGTTGAACCTGTAAATGCTGCTTTAGAAACTTTTTTATTGGTAACTAACGGACGCCCTAGTTCGGCACCAAAACCATTTACAATATTTAAAACTCCCGGAGGAAGAATGTCCCCTATAAGTTCCATTAATACTAATATAGAAATCGGTGTACTCTCGGCTGGTTTTAAAACGATTGTATTTCCTGCTGCAAGCGCTGGAGCTATTTTCCAGACTGCCATTAATATCGGAAAATTCCAAGGAATAATTTGAGCAACTACCCCTAATGGTTCGCTTAATGCGATAGAAACTGTTTGTGAATCTAGTTCAGCAATCGAACTTTCTTCGGCACGGATTACTCCTGCAAAATATCTAAAATGATCTATTGCCAATGGAATATCGGCTGCTAAAGTTTCACGGATTGGTTTTCCGTTATCAATTGTTTCTACAGTTGCAATATATTCTAGATTGTCTTCTATTTTTTGAGCAATCTTATTTAGTAAAATACTACGTTCTGTTACTGAGGTTTTCCCCCAGGTTTTAAATGCTTCATACGCTGTATCTACAGCCAGATCAATATCTTCTTTGCCAGAATAGGCTGCTTTTGTAAAGACTTTACCATCTATTGGAGAAAGCACATCAAAATATTCTCCTTTTATAGGTGCTACAAATTTTCCACCAATGTAATTATCGTATTTTGCCTTAAAGTCAGGTCTTTTTGCTAGAGTACTCATAAAAATATTTTTTTTGGATTCATTTCAAATTTACTTTCATTCTCTTGTAAAGAATAGCACAATTCATTCATCTGATAGCACAAAAAATGCAGATTCTCTTTTATAACTAAAATTTAATACTCTATTAGTAAAATATTACCATAAAAAATAAAGTATGTTCAAAAAATATTGATTTATAATAAAGTAAAAACAGCTGTAAAAAACCAAATAAATTGTTTCCTACTACAATGTGCAATCCTTATATTTGTAAACTTATTCAAGAATAATATTACTCAAATGAAAATATCTTACAACTGGTTAAAACAATTCATTAAAATAGATTGGAAATCCGAAGAAACATCTGCTTTGCTTACTGACCTTGGTCTTGAAGTAGAAGTGGTTGAAAAATACCAATCGATAAAAGGAGGATTAGAAGGTATTGTTGTTGGGCATGTATTAACCTGTGTACAGCACCCTGATGCTGACCGATTAAAAGTTACAACTGTAGATTTAGGTTTAGAACATCCTGTACAAATTGTATGTGGGGCAGCTAATGTTGCTGCTGGACAAAAAGTGCCAGTTGCTACTATTGGTACTGTTTTATACGATAAAAACGGAGAATCTTTTACTATCAAAAAAGGAAAAATACGCGGACAGGAAAGCCACGGTATGATTTGCGCCGAAGACGAATTAGGTTTAGGAACTGGTCATGATGGAATTATGGTCTTAGACGAAGCTTTGAAACCAGGAACTCCTGCAGCAGAAGTTTTTAATATAGAAAATGATGAAGTTTTCGAAATAGGATTAACTCCTAACCGTGCCGATGCAATGAGTCACCTTGGTACTGCACGTGATTTACGTGCGGGATTACTACAAAGTGGTGTAAACGTAGAATTAATTACTCCATCGGTTAGTAATTTTAGAGTTGACATGCGAACTTTAAAAATTGATGTTAATGTCGAAGAACCTTCTTTGGCTCCTAGATACTGTGGTGTTACTATTTCTGGAATTACAATAAACGAATCTCCGAGCTGGCTACAAAACAGATTAAAAGCTATTGGGATTACTCCAAAAAATAATATTGTTGATGTTACAAACTATGTGCTACATGAATTAGGGCAACCTTTGCATGCATTTGATGCTAGTAAAATCAACGGAAAAATAATTGTAAAAACGCTTCCAGCAGGTACTAAATTTGTAACGCTGGACGATGTAGAAAGAACATTGCATCAGGAAGATTTAATGATTTGTGACGAAAAAGGTCCGTTGTGTATTGCAGGGGTTTTTGGAGGGAAAAAATCTGGTGTAACAGATACAACGACTTCTATATTTTTAGAAAGTGCTTACTTTAATCCTGTAAGCGTTCGTAAATCGGCTAAAAGACATCAATTAAATACAGATGCGTCTTTTAGATTTGAAAGAGGTATTGATCCATCTATTACTGCGTATGCATTAAAACGTGCTGCTTTATTGATAAAAGAAATTGCTGGAGGAGAAATAACTTCTGATATTGTTGAGATTTACCAAAAGAAGATTGAAGATTTCTCTGTGTTTTTAAATTTCAGCCATGTTTCAAAAATTATTGGACAAGAAATTCCAAAAGATACTATTAAGAAGATATTAGTATCTCTGGATATTAAAGTTAATAGTGTTTCTGAAGCTGGTTTAGGATTAACAATTCCTGCTTATCGTGTAGATGTACAACGCGAAATTGATGTTATCGAAGAAATTCTAAGAGTTTACGGATATAACAACATTAATTTCTCTAAAAAATTCAATGCGACAGTTGCTAATTCGCCAAGAACAGAAGATTATAAAGTACAAAATAGTATTGCAGCTCAACTGAATTCACAAGGTTTTCATGAAATGATGGCCAATTCATTAACAACAGCTGCTTATGCTAATCTTTCGACACTATTAAAAGAAGAGCATAATGTGACTATATTGAATCCATTAAGTAATGATTTATCAGTAATGCGTCAATCATTATTGTTTTCAGGATTAGAAGCAATCTCATATAATGTCAACAGAAAAAACTCAGATTTAAAATTATTTGAATTTGGAAAATCATACCATAAATTTCTTAATGGTTATGAAGAACATAAACACCTTACTTTGTTTATTACTGGAAACAGAAATAAAGAGACTTGGACTAATGGATTACAATCTACAGATTTCTTTTTATTAAAAGGATATGTAAAAGGTGTAATCTCTAGATTAGGAATTGATAAAATCCTTAATATTCCAACACAATCAGATGTGTTTTCTGAAGGTGCTGCCATTGGATATGGTCATGATACTTTGGTTGAAATGGGAGTGGTAAAAAAATCAATCTTAAAGCACTTCGGAATAAAACAAGAAGTTTTTTATGCTGATTTTAACTGGGATTTAATTTTGAAAATAATTACAGGTAAAATAAAATATACCGAAATTCCGAAATATCCAGAAGTACGCAGAGATTTAGCTTTATTAATTGATAAAAATGTTACTTACGATAGTATTTACAATCTTGCTAAGCAAACAGAAAAATCTTTATTAAAAGATGTAAATCTATTTGATGTGTACGAAGGTAAAAACCTTCCTGAAGGCAAGAAATCATACGCGTTAAGCTTTACCATTCAGGATAACACAAAAACGCTTACAGATGCTCAAATTGATAAAATCATGAGTAAATTGCAACAAAACTTTGAAACTGAACTTGGGGCAACCTTACGATAGTTAAAAGTTGAATTATAAAAGAAATCCGCTAGAAAGAATATTTAATTCTCTAGCGGATTTTTTATTACTTAAACTCTATTAATTTTTCATTTGGTAGATCATATTCATATAAGACTCTGGTTGCATTATCTACATATAACCATTGCATTATACTCGTACGATTTTCAAATTCATTAGCGATGCCTAAAACCGTATAAGAATGCCCCTCCTCTTCTCTATCTTCTATTGAGTAAGTCAGATTTAAATTAGGATCTTTTAAATTTGCTTTTACGAGCTCACTTTTAGAATTTGCTAAATAGTATTCGACTAAAGTGTATAAGTAATCTTTAAACTCGGTTGAGTACTTATCCTCCTCCTCTGCCCAATAATATTTTATTGGTTTAGGATATTTTTTTCTGAATAGAGTTACACTTCCGTCTTTAACTTTTTTAGCGCTTACGAACCATTCTGTAAAATCTCGTGTTTCTCCATCTCCTGAAATAAAGACACTATCAATCTTCCATTTAAATTCATAAATATCACCCAGAGTATATTTAAGTTCTTCCTCAGAAGTTAAGTTAGACGTTAAAAATGTTATCTTGTTATTCTTTTTAATTTTAACATATGAATAATCTCCACCTTCATTAAACCCTGCATATTCGGCTACATCAGTATATACTTGTTGTAGTTTTAATTTTTCGCTTGGACGTATTTCACTTTTAAACTCGCTGGGTATTTTATTAATAGTATCCTTTGTGTTTGGAACTTCCTTTTGAGAAATCGAATCTGCTTTGGTGGCTACGTCGTTATTATCTTTGCAAGAAATTAATAATGTAAATAAGGCTAACGAATAAAATACTTTCATTTGGTTAATTTATGTTTTTAATGCTTGTGTAGAATTACTCTAATATGTTATAGCAGCAAAAATAGGATTTTCCTTTATCTTTTCTCTTCCGTTTAAAAAAGATAGCTCCATTAAAAAATTACATTGTACAATTTCTCCACCTAGTTCAATAACTAAATCACAAAGTGCCTTAGCAGTTCCTCCTGTAGCCAACACATCGTCGTGAATTAATACTTTGTCTCCTTTTTTTATTGCATCAATATGCATTTCTAACGAATCTGTACCGTATTCTAAATCGTATTCTGCCGAAATTACTTTATAAGGTAGCTTTTTGGGTTTCCTTACAGGTACAAAACCTGCATTTAATTTTTGCGCCAATAGCATTCCGAAGAAAAAACCACGACTTTCTGCTCCTATTACCTTGTCGATTTTTTGTCCTTTTAAAGAATCTAATAAAATCTGAAGACATTCTTCTCTGGCAATTGGATCATTTAAGAGCGGAGTGATATCTTTAAATAAAATCCCCTCTTTTGGAAAGTCTTGAATATCACGGATGTAATTTTTTATCTGCATTTTTTTTTAATTTTCTATTGTTTATTGCTTGTATATCTCACATTTGTTTCTATCTTTGCACCCGCAATAAGTGCTCAACAAAGCTACGAAAAATTAGCCAATTGAAAACTAAAAAAGGCCTCGTGGCGCAACTGAATAGCGCACTTGATTACGGCTCAAGAGGTTACTGGTTTGAATCCAGTCGAGGTCACAAAAAATCCCATTTCTTACGAAATGGGATTTTTTTTATGCCTTTTTATTATTTAATAATTTCCATTTCAAAGTTTTGGTGTAAATTTACACCAAACTAAAGCTTTTTATTATTATGACACGACAAAGTATAACATTAACTGCTCCTAATGAAGAATGGTTGAAAAATCAGGTTAACACAGAAGAGTTTAGTAGTAAAAGTGAAGCTATTAACTATTTGATTAAACAAGCTCGTTCACAAGAAGAATACTATGAGTTTGTGAGATCTAAAATAGATAAGGGAGAAAAAAGTGGTTTTGCAAAAAAACAAACTAGAGAAGAAATGTTAGCCGAATTTAAAAAAGATTTGCCTAATGTATAGCTATTATTTGAGTAGCGAAGCCAAAGAAGATTTAAAAAGAATTTATTATTACGGTGTTAGTAAGTTTGGCATTGATCTAGCTGATAACTATTTTAATATGTTTTACGATTGTTTTGATAAAATAGAGGGAAATCCTTTTTTATTTCCATCTGCCGACCATATTAAAAAAGGATATCGTTATTGTGTTTGTGGTGTTGATACTATTTACTACCAAATCAATGGAAATAAACGGGTAGAGATTATTACCATTATTGGAAGGCAAGACTTTTAGATCTTTTAAAGCCAACAATTTTCTTCAAATCCTGGAGAAAATGGTTTAAAAAGCTATTTACACATGCTTTCTTTGCCACTTCGCGGCTTTGCGAGAGATTTATCCGATACAGTATTAAAAACCATTTTTCATAACTTAATGACATTACCCCAAACCTCCAAACACAAAGCTTTGCGTACTTAAATTGTCTAAACACAACTTAAATCTTAGTGAACTCTGTGAAAATCTTTGCGTTCTCTGCGTTAAAAAATAAGATGCATAATGATAAACCTTTGCGGTTAAACAGATTAGTATTCTAAAGCTTGAATAAGGAATATTTTATTCCGTTACAACATCAATCTGATTCTTTTTTTGATTTTCTCAACACCCCTTTCTCTTATTAATTCCACCGCATCCAGCATTTTGATTAAATGAATATAGGGCGTCGTTAGGTCAGATTCAGCATCTCCGGCATTGGGAGACAAGGAGAGTTCCAGGATTAGACATAAAAACAATTCAAATTCTTCCAGCCTTTTTTCATCAAATGCATTTTGAAATACAATAAAAGGATTATCGTATTCTTCCTTCGTTAGGGAAGTAAGATGAAATACAGTTTCAGAGTGCAAAGACGCTGTAACTTTCCATTTTTTACTTTTCTGTTTTAGGCAGTAACAGATTTTGAGAAAAGAATTAATAATAGTATAAAAGACAAAAACATCGGATGGATTGTCCTGTTTGTAGACTTTTCTTTTATAGCTATAAATTACCGCTTCGGTTAAAGTCTGTTTATAATAATCAAGATCTTCAAAGTCAAAAAAGGCATCAATAGCCTTAAATGGATTTCCCGCCTCAACCCCTGCCCAAAATCTAGTTTCGAAGAATCTTTTATTTTTTTTCATACTAAGGAGATTAAAAATTCTCCGGCAAAGCTCTATTCTTCCCAAAGGATAATCTATTCCTAATACGGATATAATACCGATTGTATACTCAATATAGTCCCATTGCATGGTAACTATTTTCCTATTACATCGGTATTATATCAGAAAACATTGGAGTAAAACATAAATGAAATTGGTATAATATCTGACAAAAGAGATGTTTTACGAGATATTTTTTTATCTTTGAAATTCAGGATTTTTATCCAAATGGCTTTATCTTTGAGCCTTCAGAAAAATTGACATTCATTATGGAACAGAAAATACATCAGGGAAGAAACGTAAAACGCTTCAGAGAAATGCTTGGCATCAAACAAGAAGCATTGGCTTATAATCTGGGAAATGACTGGAATCAGAAGAAAATTTCTATACTGGAGCAAAAAGACATAATTGAAGATGATATACTTAATCAAATCTCACATGCATTAAAAATTCCTGTTGAAGCTTTTCAGAATTTTGATGAGGAACAGGCAATAAATATTATTTCTAATACTTTTGGAGATAATGCTTGTGTTGGAAATCCCAACTCTACATTCAACTTTAATCCTATCGAAGAGTTAAAAAAACTTCACGAAGAAAAAATTGCATTGTACGAACGTATGTTGAAAGAGAAAGATGAAATGATGGTGAGGCTTGAAAAATTGATTAATAAATAATTATAAAGATATATTAATTCTAAAAAGAGACTTTTGAAGTCTCTTTTTTATTTTGGAACATTATTTATGGGTGCGAAGTAAGGAGATATTCGTACAGCTTTTGATAAGAATTCTTTGGAGAGCGGGGGCATTTTAGAAGTAATATTACCAGAATTGAAATGTAGTTCCATCAAAAAAATAATTTATATTTGAAGAAAGTACTACTATTATGACAAGCCAAGAATTAGGAAGCAGTTTTGAAATTATAACGAAAGATTTTTTCGTATGGCTATTTGAGAAAATTGGATTTACTGTAACTAAAGCAAGACCTCAAAAATCTGGAAATCAAAATGGTTTTGATATTTTAATTATAGTCTCTAAAGATTTCTCTGAAAAAAAAATATTTATAGAATGTAAAAATTACGAGACAGATTTATCAATTGGGAATATCATTAAGAAAGGCTTAAATTTAGAATCAAATTATGAACTTGATGAAAATGATCTTTTCATTGCAATAAATCCAAGATCTAATTTTAGCAATGAAGATAATTCTGAAAAATTATCACCAGTTCTCAGTCAAAAGTTTAAATTCACTTACTATGCCCTTGATATTTCAAATGGCATCAAAGAATTGTTTGCATTAAACAATAATTTTTATCGATCTGTATATGGAGAAGACGTTAATTTTATTGTGAATGAAGAAAAAGAAATAGAAAGGTTTAAGACAATTATTTTTTCAAGAAAGCCTTTTCAGAAAATAATAATAAAAGATGCCGATAAAGACAGATTCATTGGCTATATAAATGTGGATAAAAATAATATTGAAAGATATTTTACAGAAGATGCTCAGAACAATAACATTCTCTTTAAAAGAGATAAAAAAGAGAATTTAACCCTTTCAACAATTCTAGATAAGGAAGACAAAATTTTTATCATTGGCAATCCTGGAATAGGCAAATCTACGGAACTCAAAAAATTTGCATTACAAAATTGGAAAACTGGAGATAATGAAAAATTTATTCCAATATTTAAAAGTTTAAAAAACTTTACAACAACTGATTTGATTGCCGACTATTTTCCAATTGGATGGGAAAATTTAAATAAAGTTATTTTTATATTAGATGGTATTGACGAAATTTCTGATATAGAGTATTTTAAATCCAAATTAGAAAACTTTATTACTCAAAATGAAAATGGTTCCAAAAAATTCAAATATATAATCAGCTGTAGGTCGAACGTTTATGAAAGTATTGTAAAAGGCATACCAAATTTTAATGTCTATTATTTGCGGGATTTATACTTTCATGAAAGTACTGAACTCTTAAGAAAAAAATGCGGGAATATTGTTGATACTTTATATTTTCATAATTCATTTACAAATTTTCTAAAAACTCCTTTCCAAGTAGAGATATTAGCAAATTATATAACAAGTAAAGGACATATTCCTCAGAACACAACAGTTCTTTGGGAACAATATATTCAAAACAGATTTACTCACGATAAAAATGAGAAACTAAAAAAGATTACTTTAAACATACCTGGGCTCAAAAAATGGTCAATGAAAATTTCATTAATAAGCGAGTTAATGAAAAACAACATCATTGAAGAAGAAGATTTGTACATAGCTCTAGGCGAAAACACTACAGAATATGAGGATTTTAAGAAAAATCCGTTATTAAATAAACTTATTAATCAAGAGAAGTATTTTTTTGAACACAGAAACATTCAAGAGTATTTTGCCGCTACAGCATTAAGCAAATTATCATCCGAAAAAATAAAAGGTTTTTTACTTATCGAAAATGGTATAAACAAAACACATCCTTCATTATTTAATACCATAACGTTTTTAATTAATATTGTCGATAATGACAAATACACTGAACTCGTAAGCTGGTTAATTGAACATGAACCAGAATTGCTTTTTAAAGCAGACTCAAATAGAACTGATCGCTATAAAGTAAAAGTTTTTCAGCATTACTTTCAATCGGAATGCGTAGATAAGACCTATTGGATAAATAGCAGCAAAACTTTTAACACAAAAGAAATTGCAGAATTTGGGAACTGTGAAATTAATTTTGATTACCTCCTAACATTTATTAATAGTGTAGATGCTCATTTTCGAGTTAAAGTTTCAGCATTAGAATTATTAAGCCATTTTTCTGTTTCGCCAGATAGAAAAGAAGATCTAAAAAAGACACTTTATAACTTACTGCAAAATTCTGAAAATAGCGAAATGATAAAATCTCATATTTTAGACTGTATCCATGATCTAAAGCTATGCATGAATGACGAAAATCTTTTAGATGACATATTTTATTTATTTAAAAACGAAACCAGCAAGCAAATTAATAGGGCACTTTTGTCATTAATTGAGGAATATCAAAATATTGATCGTTTTTTTTGGTATATAAAATCGGAATTTTTGCGAGATCAAGGAATTACAGAAAGAGAAATAAAAGATGAAGTAATCAGAGGAACAAGTTGGGTTCTTGAACGAATTATATTGAGGTTCACAGTATCTGCACATTTTATTGATCTGGCGAAGTATTACTTTGATGAATCAAGAGAAAATTATATTGACAGTAAATATATTGAGGAAATTATTGAGAGATGCTGTTATTTTGAAAATTTAGATTCCAATTATTTGGTAAATTTATTTGTGTCATTTCAAGAAATAGAAAATTACTACTTCAGGGAAACAACTATTAAAGATCTAATTTTAAAAAGCAACCGAAATAGTAAACAAAACCTATTTGAATATCTGACAGAAAATGTGGACTTTAAAATTTTTGGATATTTTATGGCTTCCGTTACAGATGAAGAAACCATTGAGATAGTAATAAATAAATTTGCGAATGGCATTATAGAAAGTAGCAACCTCGATTTTTATCGAAATGTTCTTGGTAATACTAAAGACCGTAATCTAGCTGAATATTTTAATAATGAAATGATTGAAAGAGGTTTTGAATTTGTAGAAGTCTATTTAAGTCAAAATGAATTTGACAATTTAAAAGAGAAGTTTAGAAAGAGACCTCAAGAAGATTTCGACGTACTATTCGATAAAGAATTATTGCTTTCCAAAATTCAATTCATATTCAATCGATATAGTGGTAGTATTAGTCCTACAATTATTCGTCAGATTACCACTGATTGGTATAAAGAAAATGGTCATGCTAGCAGAATTGAAATTTCCTATTCTTTACTGAGTAGAATTGTCCACAATATGCAAATGAATTTGAAATATACTGATATTGAACGAATTTTTATTGAGGAAGACATATTCATAATAAAAGAAATCAAAGCCCAAATCCAACAGTTAAATAATTCCAATACTTTTTTTGAAATTAACATAAGTCATAAACGTTTTATCTACCAATGGTGCCTCAAGGCAAAAGATGAAATCGATTTTACAAATATTATTAGAATAGTAAATTTCAACTCTTTAAATTTGCTTGATGATTATTACAAACTCAAGGCAATATTGTATTTTGTAATTAAATTTAATTTTAATTTTTCAGAACAGTTTCTTTTAAACAGCATCGAATTTATTGATATAAATAAAACTGTTGCACAAGATGGTGACCTAAATCAGCTTCTCAGTAGGATCAAAAGTGAAGAAGCAATTAATAAAAGAATTATTGAAAATCTTCACAATGGAGATCTCTACTCCTTATCGTTAAACTCTCACATTCAGTATGCATTAAATAATAATCTTACAGAATCTTACATAAAGATTGGAGAATATCTAGTGAACAAAAACTACAATTATAATATTGAAAAAGTTCTTATACAATACATACAATTAACAAATGATTTACCTCTACTCAAAAATCTTTGCGATGATTTTAATTCACACAAGTGCTGGACATCATTAAAGCTGATGATGGATTTAAAAGTTGAGTCCGATTTTTGTCTTCAAAAAGCACTTCAATATCTAAGTAATGCAAAAGATGATAAAAATTATTATTTTTCATCTGCTTTATCGATTCTCTTTGAGTTAAATTCAATAAATGCCATAAATTATCTTTTTTTGTTTCTTGATTTAGAAAATGTCCCGTCACTAAGAGAGAACTCATATACAAGTTATAGTGCAATAGATAATTATAAATCCTTACATAAATTATACGAAAAAATCTATATGAAAAATGAAGATAAATTTGGACTTTCTAATATGAAGAATTTTATGTCTACTTATATTTCAAATTTGTCAGCGAACAAAGTCAATTTTTTTTTAATTCAAGAAGAATTATCATTGATAAAATCTAATCTTAAGAATTTGTCAATTGATAGCGAGCTATTTTATATTAATCGTTTAATAGATGATTCACGAAAAGGT
>NZ_NCWQ01000094.1:0-13933 GCF_002156885.1 Flavobacterium sp. AJR
GCCAGCGTAGCTCAGTTGGCTAGAGCAGCTGATTTGTAATCAGCAGGTCGTGGGTTCGAGTCCCTCCGCCGGCTCAAAATGTTTCAAATGCGATTTGAAATAGGTCATGCAAATATTGATAAAAAAAATGGGGAGATACTCAAGCGGCCAACGAGGGCAGACTGTAAATCTGCTGTGTGAACTTCGCAGGTTCGAATCCTGCTCTCCCCACAATTTTGATTTCAGATTAATGATTTCAGAATTTAGATTTCTGAAAGAGAAAATGAATTTGATTCAGTTTTTGTTTTTAATCTAAAATCAAGAGTCTAAAATTAAAAATTGAAACTCTGCCGGTGTAGCTCAGGGGTAGAGTGCTTCCTTGGTAAGGAAGAGGTCTCGGGTTCAATTCCCGACATTGGCTCAAGTAAGTAGGAAATTGAAAATTAATATATAACTAAGATTAAAAATTAAGTAAAATGGCAAAGGAGAATTTTAATCGTTCCAAACCGCACTTAAACATAGGTACAATTGGACACGTGGATCACGGAAAAACTACATTAACTGCAGCAATCACTAAAGTATTGTCTGATGCAGGTTACTGTCAAGCAAAATCGTTTGATCAAATCGACAACGCTCCAGAGGAGAAAGAAAGAGGTATTACAATTAATACATCACACGTTGAGTACGAAACTGCTAACCGTCACTACGCTCACGTTGACTGTCCTGGTCACGCGGATTACGTAAAGAACATGGTTACTGGAGCTGCTCAAATGGATGGTGCTATTCTTGTTGTTGCTGCTACAGATGGTCCAATGCCACAAACTCGTGAGCATATCTTATTAGGTCGTCAGGTTGGTATTCCAAGAATCGTTGTTTTCATGAACAAAGTGGATATGGTTGATGATGCTGAGTTGTTAGAGCTAGTTGAAATGGAAATTAGAGATTTATTATCTTTCTACGAGTATGATGGAGATAATGGTCCTGTTGTTCAAGGTTCTGCTTTAGGAGGATTGAATAATGATCCTGCTTGGGTTCCTAAAATTCTTGAATTGATGGAAGCTGTTGATGCTTGGATCGAAGAGCCAATCAGAGACGTTGCAAAACCTTTCTTGATGCCAGTTGAAGATGTATTCTCTATTACAGGTCGTGGAACTGTTGCTACAGGTCGTATCGAAACTGGAGTTGCTAATACAGGAGATCCTGTTGAAATCATTGGTATGGGAGCTGAAAAATTAACTTCTACTATTACAGGAGTTGAGATGTTCCGTAAAATCCTTGATAGAGGTGAAGCTGGAGATAACGTAGGTATTCTTTTAAGAGGTATTCAAAAAGAAGACATCAAAAGAGGAATGGTTATTTGTAAGCCAGGTTCGGTTAAACCACACGCTAAATTTAAAGCTGAGGTTTATATCTTGAAAAAAGAAGAAGGTGGTCGTCACACACCATTCCACAATAACTACCGTCCACAATTTTATGTTCGTACAACAGATGTAACTGGAGTTATTATGTTGCCAACGGGTGTAGAGATGGTTATGCCAGGAGACAACTTAACTATTGATGTTACTTTGTTAAGCCCAATCGCATTAAACGTAGGTTTACGTTTTGCTATCCGTGAAGGTGGTAGAACTGTAGGTGCAGGTCAGGTAACTGAGATTGTAGAGTAATTCTATAAAACAAATATAAAACCAGTAGCGGCTTCGCTGCTACTGGTTTTTTTTAATAAACGGGCGTAGTTCAAGGGTAGAATAGCGGTCTCCAAAACCGTTGATGGGGGTTCGAATCCCTCCGCCCGTGCAATAATAAATATATCATGACAAAAGTTGTTAATTACATATCAGAAGCATTCGAGGAATTGAAGTCAAATGTGACTTGGCCAGCTTGGGCAGAAGTACAACGATTGACAATTGTAGTAGCTGTATTTTCAGTTTTATTCGCTTTGGCAACTTGGGGAGTAGATGAATTTTTTGCAAAAGCATTGGCTGGATTTTTTAACTGGATAAAAGCGTAATTTTTTTGTAATGGCAGATAATAATGTGAAAAAGTGGTATGTCGTTCGAGCAGTAAGCGGACAAGAGAATAAAGTCAAAGCTTACATCGAAACTGAAATTGCCAGATTAGGTATGGGTGATTATGTCTCTCAGGTTTTAGTTCCTACTGAAAAAGTTGTAACTGTAAAAGAGGGAAAAAAAATAGCTAAGGATAAAGTATATTTTCCTGGATATGTTATGATCGAAGCCAATTTAGTTGGTGAAATACCTCATATTATTAAATCAATAACTAGTGTAATTGGTTTTTTAGGCGAAATTAAAGGTGGTGAGCCTGTTCCGCTTAGATTATCAGAGGTAAATAGAATGCTAGGTAAGGTAGATGAGCTGGCTGTTAATACAGATACACGTTCAATTCCTTTTAACCTAGGAGAAACAATTAAGGTAATTGATGGACCTTTCAATGGTTTCAATGGAACAGTTGAAAAAATCAATGAAGAAAAGCGTAAACTAGAAGTAATGGTTAAGATTTTCGGAAGAAAAACTCCATTAGAGTTAAGTTTTATGCAAGTAGAAAAAGTATAATTTTTGTTACATCTATAATAACCACTACAATTGCTTCCAATAATTGCAGTGTTAAATTTTTTAAAAAATGGCTAAAGAAATTAGTAAGGTAGTTAAACTACAAGTTAAGGGAGGTGCTGCGAATCCGTCGCCACCGGTTGGACCTGCTTTAGGAGCTGCTGGGGTTAATATCATGGAGTTCTGTAAGCAATTTAATGCTAGAACACAAGATAAACCTGGCAAAATATGCCCAGTACAAATTACTGTGTATAAAGACAAATCATTTGATTTTGTTGTAAAAACTCCTCCAGCAGCAGTTCAGTTAATGGAAGCTGCAAAGCTAAAATCTGGTTCAGGAGAGCCTAATCGTAAAAAAGTAGCTAGTGTTACTTGGGAACAAATTAGAGCTATTGCTGAAGACAAGATGCCAGACTTAAATGCGTTCACTATGGAGTCTGCAATGAGTATGGTCGCTGGAACAGCTAGATCTATGGGTATAACTGTATCAGGAGATTCTCCTTTTTAATTAAGAGAAAGACATGGCAAAATTGACAAAAAAGCAAAAAGAGGCTGCTTCAAAAATTGAAAAGAACAAACTATACTCTTTGAAAGATGCAGCTGCATTAATTAAAGTTATAGCTTCTGCAAAATTTGATGAGTCTGTTGATATCGCAGTGCGTTTGGGTGTAGATCCAAGAAAAGCGAATCAAATGGTTAGAGGTGTAGTAACATTACCTCACGGAACTGGTAAAGATGTAAAAGTATTAGCATTAGTTACTCCAGACAAAGAAGCGGAAGCTTTAGCAGCAGGAGCAGACTATGTAGGTCTTGATGATTATTTACAAAAAATAAAAGATGGTTGGACAGATGTTGATGTTATCATCACTATGCCAGCTGTAATGGGTAAATTAGGTCCATTAGGTCGTATTTTAGGACCTAGAGGTTTAATGCCAAACCCTAAAACAGGTACTGTAACTATGGATGTTGCAAAAGCTGTTCAAGAGGTTAAAGCTGGTAAAATTGACTTTAAAGTTGATAAAACTGGTATCGTGCACGCAGGAATTGGTAAAGTTTCTTTTGGAGCTGAACAAATTTATGACAACGCACACGAAATTATTCAAACATTAATCAAACTTAAACCAACTGCTGCTAAAGGTACCTACATTAAAGGTATTCACCTTACAAGCACTATGAGTCCTGCGATTGCATTGGACCCTAAAGCAGTATAATTGGTAGTTAATAATTTTTAGTATGACTAGAGAAGAAAAATCAATCGCGATTGAAGATTTAACTGCACAGTTAGCTGGTACAAATATTATTTATGTATCTGATATTTCTGGATTAAACGCAGAAACAACTTCAAACTTGAGAAGAGCTTGTTTTAAAGCAGGTATTAAATTAGAGGTTGTTAAAAATACTTTGCTTGCAAAAGCAATGGAAGCTTCTGCGAATGACTATGGTGATTTACCTTCAGTATTGACAGGAAATAGCGCTATATTTATTTCAGATGTTGCAAATGCACCTGGAAAAATTATCAAAGATTTCCGTAAGAAATCTGATAAACCAGTTTTAAAAGGAGCGTATATTAATTCAGAAGTTTACATTGGAGATGATCAATTAGATGCGTTAGCAACTATCAAATCTAAAGAAGAGCTTCTTGGAGAACTTATTGGATTACTTCAATCTCCAGCTCAAAGAGTTATCTCTGCTTTACAAAACCAATTCGCAAACAGCGAAGAGGCAGAAGCATAATAACTATAAATGCGAGGGAGCTTATTTCCTTGCTGCTTAAATAGCGCACAATAAATAATTATATTTTACAAATCATTTTAAACGATAGAAAAAATGGCAGATTTGAAACAATTCGCAGAACAATTAGTTAACCTAACAGTTAAAGAAGTTAACGAATTAGCAACAATATTAAAAGACGAGTATGGTATTGAGCCTGCTGCTGCAGCTGTTGTAGTTGCTGCTGGTGGTGATGTAGCTGCTGAAGAAGCACAAACTGAATTTACAGTTGTATTAAAAGAAGCTGGTGCTTCTAAATTAGCTGTAGTTAAATTGGTAAAAGAACTTACAGGTTTAGGTCTTAAAGAAGCTAAAGATGTAGTTGATAGTGCTCCAAGTAACGTTAAAGAAGGTGTTTCTAAAGAAGAGGCTGAAGGTCTTAAAAAATCATTAGAAGAAGCTGGAGCTGTAGTTGAGCTTAAATAATTCAACTCAGTTTTAAGAACTAGGTTTAGGTCTTGAGTTATCTCAATGGCCTAAACCATTTTTCGTATAATAAAATATAACAAGTTTTATTATCAAATAGTTTAAAATACGAAAAAGTTTTTGATCAATACGAAGAAAAAAAATTAAACAGAATTGTGTCAGTTTATTTTTAAAGATGTATTGATTATAATAAGAAAGTATAGATTAAACAGTGTGTTTTTACACAAAAAATTACTTTTTTTTAATCAAAATTTTGTCCATTGATGATAACAAATCAGACTGAAAGATTGAATTTTGCCTCTACAAAAAATATTCCTGTATATCCAGATTTCCTAGATGTTCAGGTTAAATCTTTTAAAGATTTTTTTCAATTAGAAACTAAATCTGACGAAAGAGGCAACGAAGGGTTGTACAACACCTTCATGGAAAACTTTCCAATCACAGATACAAGAAATAACTTTGTATTGGAGTTCCTAGATTATTTTGTTGATCCACCACGTTATACAATTCAAGAATGTATAGAGAGAGGTCTTACTTATAGTGTGCCCTTAAAAGCTAGGTTAAAACTATATTGTACTGATCCAGAACACGAAGATTTTGAAACTATTGTACAAGATGTTTATCTTGGAACAATACCTTATATGACTCCAAGCGGTACTTTTGTTATCAATGGTGCTGAGCGTGTAGTAGTATCTCAATTACACCGTTCTCCAGGGGTTTTCTTTGGTCAATCATTCCACGCAAATGGAACAAAACTTTATTCTGCCAGAGTAATTCCTTTTAAAGGTTCTTGGATAGAATTTTCTACAGATATTAATAGCGTAATGTACGCTTATATCGATAGAAAGAAAAAATTACCTGTTACAACTTTATTCCGTGCAATTGGATTCGAAAGAGATAAGGATATCCTTGAAATTTTCGACCTTGCTGAAGAAATTAAAGTTTCTAAAACAGGAATTAAAAAATATATTGGAAGAAGACTTGCTGCACGTGTATTAAACACTTGGCACGAGGATTTCGTAGATGAAGATACTGGTGAGGTAGTTTCTATCGAACGTAACGAAATCATCCTTGATAGAGATACTATTATCGACAAAGATAATGTTGAAGAAATCATCGATTCTAACGTTAAATCTATTTTGTTACATAAAGAGGATAATAATCAAGCAGATTATGCTATTATCCACAATACATTACAAAAAGATCCAACAAACTCTGAAAAAGAAGCTGTTGAGCACATTTACCGTCAGTTGCGTAACGCAGAACCGCCTGATGAGGAAACTGCTCGTGGTATTATAGATAAATTGTTCTTCTCTGATCAACGTTATAACTTAGGTGAAGTTGGTCGTTATAGAATGAACAAAAAACTTGGTTTAGATATCCCAATGGAAAAGCAAGTGCTTACCAAAGAAGATATCATTACCATTGTAAAATATTTGATCGAGTTAATCAACTCTAAAGCAGAGATTGATGATATTGATCACTTATCAAACCGTCGTGTTAGAACAGTTGGAGAACAATTGTCTCAACAATTCGGTGTTGGTTTAGCGCGTATGGCTAGAACTATTCGTGAGAGAATGAACGTTAGAGATAACGAGGTGTTTACACCAATTGATTTGATTAATGCTAAAACATTATCATCAGTTATCAACTCTTTCTTTGGTACTAACCAGTTATCTCAATTTATGGATCAAACGAATCCACTAGCTGAGATTACGCACAAGAGAAGATTATCTGCACTTGGACCTGGTGGACTTTCTAGAGAAAGAGCTGGTTTCGAGGTACGTGACGTTCACTATACGCATTACGGACGTTTATGTCCAATTGAAACTCCAGAGGGACCAAACATTGGTTTGATTTCATCTCTTGGTGTTTATGCTAAAGTTAACGGAATGGGTTTCATCGAAACACCTTACCGTAAAGTAACTAACGGTGTTGTAGATCTTGAAACTACTCCAGTATATTTAAGTGCTGAAGAAGAAGAAGGAATGATGATTGCACAAGCAAACATCGAAATGGATGCAACCGGAAAAATTATTGCTGATAACGTAATTGCGCGTCAGGAAGGTGATTTCCCAGTAATCGAACCAACTCAGGTAGATTATACAGACGTTGCTCCAAATCAAATTGCTTCTATTTCTGCATCTTTGATTCCTTTCTTAGAGCATGATGATGCGAATAGAGCCTTGATGGGATCAAACATGATGCGTCAGGCAGTACCTTTAATTCGCCCTGAAGCTCCTATTGTAGGAACAGGTTTAGAGCGTCAGGTTGCGTCTGATTCTAGAGTATTGATTAATGCTGAAGGTGATGGAACAGTAGAATATGTTGATGCAAACATCATTACTATTAAATACGATCGTTCTGAAGAAGAAAGAATGGTTAGTTTTGAGTCTGATGAAAAAACATATAATCTAATTAAATTTAGAAAAACCAATCAAGGAACAAGTATTAACTTGAAACCAATCGTTAAGAAAGGTGATAGAGTTGCACTTGGTCAGGTATTGTCAGAAGGATATGCTACACAAAATGGAGAATTAGCTTTAGGTCGTAACCTAAAAGTTGCGTTCATGCCATGGAAAGGATATAACTTTGAGGATGCGATTGTAATTTCTGAAAAAGTAGTTCGTGATGATATCTTTACGTCAATTCACGTAGATGATTATTCATTAGAAGTTAGAGATACAAAATTAGGTAACGAAGAGTTAACTAATGATATTCCTAACGTTTCTGAAGAAGCTACTAAAGATTTAGATGAAAACGGTATGATTAGAATTGGAGCAGAGGTTAAGCCTGGCGACATTCTTATCGGAAAAATTACTCCAAAAGGAGAATCAGATCCTACTCCTGAAGAGAAATTGCTTCGTGCAATCTTCGGTGATAAAGCAGGTGATGTTAAAGATGCTTCATTAAAAGCTTCTCCTTCTTTACATGGTGTAGTTCTTGACAAAAAATTATTTGCAAGAGCCGTAAAAGATAAACGTAAACGTACACAAGATAAAGATGCTTTAGGCGCTTTAGAAATGGAATTTGAAACTAAATTTGTTGAATTAAAAGACAGATTGGTTGAAAAATTATTCTTGATCGTTAACGGTAAAACATCTCAAGGTGTAATGAATGATTTGGGTGAAGAAGTTTTACCAAAAGGTAAAAAATATACTCAAAAAATGCTTTATGCTGTTGAAGATTTTGCTCACTTAAGTAAAGGTCAATGGGTTGCTGATGATGCTACTAATAAAATGGTTAATGATTTAATTCATAACTATAAAATTAAGCTGAATGACTTACAAGGATCTTTAAGAAGAGAGAAATTCACTATTACTGTTGGAGATGAATTACCAGCTGGAATCTTGAAATTAGCAAAAATTTATATTGCTAAAAAACGTAAGTTGAAAGTAGGGGATAAAATGGCAGGACGTCACGGTAACAAAGGTATTGTTGCAAGAATCGTTCGTCATGAAGATATGCCTTTCCTTGAAGACGGAACACCTGTAGATATCGTATTGAATCCACTTGGGGTACCATCTCGTATGAACATTGGTCAGATTTATGAAACGGTTTTAGGTTGGGCTGGACAAAATTTAGGTAGAAAATTTGCTACTCCAATTTTTGATGGTGCTACTTTAGATCAAATCAATGAATTGACTGACGAAGCAGGAATACCAAGATTCGGTCATACATATTTATATGATGGAGGAACTGGAGAACGTTTCCACCAAAGAGCAACTGTAGGTGTAATTTACATGTTGAAATTAGGACACATGGTAGATGATAAGATGCACGCACGTTCTATCGGACCATACTCGTTGATTACTCAACAACCACTTGGAGGTAAAGCTCAATTTGGAGGTCAGCGTTTTGGAGAGATGGAGGTTTGGGCACTTGAGGCTTATGGAGCATCAAGTACACTACGTGAAATCTTAACTGTTAAATCGGATGACGTTATTGGTAGAGCTAAAACTTACGAAGCAATCGTTAAGGGAGAGTCTATGCCAGAACCAGGTTTACCAGAATCATTCAATGTATTGATGCACGAATTGAAAGGTCTAGGACTTGATATTCGTCTAGAAGAATAAATATAAGTTATCAGTCACAGTCTCAGTATTCAGTTCAACGCTGAAAACTGGGACTGAAACTGTTTACAAGAATTAAAGTTTTTAAGATTTATACCCGTAACCCGTTCCGATTTTTTATAATAATGCAAGGCATTTTATAACTAGCGCTTCAAAAAATGAGTTTGAAGTTTAGAGAAGTAACCCGAGGTAGCAGCGTAATGATTTAACTCTTTTATAAGGTAACTTTTAAAAGATGTAGATTATAATCTAAAATCAATTTTTAATAGCAAATAAATCAATAGTAAAAACTATGATGAATAATAGAAATAATAATAAAGATAAAAATCCAGTTAAAAGATTTAATAAAATCTCTATTGGATTGGCTTCACCAGAATCTATCTTGAAAGAATCAAGAGGAGAGGTTTTAAAGCCAGAAACAATAAACTACAGAACTCACAAACCAGAACGTGACGGACTTTTTTGCGAAAGAATCTTCGGACCTGTTAAGGATTTTGAATGTGCTTGTGGTAAATACAAAAGAATTCGTTACAAAGGTATTATATGTGACCGTTGTGGTGTTGAAGTTACTGAGAAAAAAGTACGTCGTGATAGAGTAGGACACATCAACCTTGTTGTGCCTATTGCTCATATCTGGTACTTCCGTTCTCTTCCTAATAAAATTGGTTATATCCTTGGACTTCCTTCTAAGAAATTAGATATGATTATTTACTACGAAAGATATGTAGTAATTCAAGCAGGTATTGCTAAAAATGCAGATGGAGAATCTTTACAAAGATTAGACTTTTTAACTGAAGAAGAATATTTAAATATTTTAGATTCTCTTCCTCAGGACAATCAATATTTAGATGATTTTGATCCTAATAAATTTGTTGCCAAAATGGGAGCAGAGTGTATTATGGATTTATTAGCACGTATCGACTTAGATGAGTTATCTTACCAACTAAGACACAGTGCTAACAATGAAACATCTAAACAACGTAAAACAGAAGCATTAAAAAGATTACAAGTAGTTGAGTCTTTCCGTGAGTCTAACTTAAACCGCGAAAACCGTCCAGAATGGATGATTATGAAAGTGGTTCCAGTTATTCCACCAGAATTACGTCCGCTTGTGCCACTTGATGGAGGTCGTTTTGCAACTTCAGATTTAAATGATTTATACCGTCGTGTAATCATCCGTAACAACCGTTTGAAAAGATTAATGGAGATTAAAGCTCCAGAAGTTATCTTAAGAAACGAAAAACGTATGTTACAAGAATCTGTAGATTCATTATTTGATAACACTCGTAAAGCTTCTGCAGTTAAAACAGAATCAAACAGACCATTAAAATCATTATCAGATTCATTAAAAGGTAAACAAGGACGTTTCCGTCAAAACCTTTTAGGAAAACGTGTGGATTATTCTGCTCGTTCGGTAATTGTTGTTGGACCGGAATTAAAATTGTTCGAATGTGGTATCCCTAAAGATATGGCATCTGAGCTTTACAAGCCTTTCGTTATCCGTAAATTGATAGAAAGAGGTATTGTTAAAACGGTAAAATCTGCTAAGAAAATTATAGATAAAAAAGAGCCTGTAGTTTGGGATATCCTTGAAAATGTAATTAAAGGTCACCCAATTTTACTGAATCGTGCTCCTACGTTACACAGATTAGGTATCCAGGCATTCCAACCAAAATTAATTGAAGGAAAAGCAATCCAATTGCACCCGTTAGTTTGTACGGCATTTAATGCCGATTTTGATGGGGATCAAATGGCGGTACACTTACCATTAGGACCAGAGGCTATTTTGGAAGCTCAATTATTAATGTTGGCTTCTCACAATATCTTGAACCCTGCTAACGGTGCGCCAATTACTGTACCTTCTCAGGATATGGTCTTGGGTCTATACTATATGACCAAAGAGCGTCTTTCTACTCCAGATCATAAAATTTTAGGTGAAGGCTTAACTTTTTACTCTGCAGAAGAAGTGAATATTGCATTAAATGAAGGAAGATTAGAATTGAATGCTTCAGTGAGAATTAGAGCAAAAGATTTTAATGAAGCTGGAGAATTAGTGTATCAGATTATTAAAACTACCGCTGGTCGTGTATTGTTTAATGAAGTGGTACCAGAAGCTGCAGGATACATAAATGATGTATTGACTAAGAAAAACCTTAGAGATATTATTGGACACGTTTTAAGCGCTACCAATGTACCTATGACGGCTGCCTTCTTAGACAATATGAAAGATATGGGGTATAAATTCGCATTTAGAGGAGGTTTATCATTCTCTCTTGGTGATATTAGAATTCCAGAACAAAAAACAAAATTAATTGCAGATGCCAGAGAGCAAGTTGAAGGTATTTCTGTGAATTATAACATGGGTCTTATTACTAATAACGAACGTTACAACCAAGTTATTGACGTATGGACTTCTGCAAATGCTCAATTAACTGAGTTAGCAATGAAAAATATTAGAGAAGACCAACAAGGTTTCAACTCGGTATATATGATGCTTGACTCTGGGGCGAGGGGTTCTAAGGAACAGATTCGTCAGTTAACTGGTATGCGTGGTTTGATGGCTAAGCCTAAAAAATCTACTGCTGGTGGTGGTGAGATTATTGAAAACCCGATTCTTTCTAACTTTAAGGAAGGTCTTTCTATCCTTGAGTACTTTATCTCTACTCACGGTGCTCGTAAAGGTCTTGCGGATACGGCTCTTAAAACTGCCGATGCTGGTTACTTAACTAGAAGATTACATGACGTTTCTCAAGATGTTATTGTTAACATTGAGGATTGTGGTACTCTTAGAGGTGTTGAAGTTTCTGCATTGAAAAAGAATGAGGAGATTGTAGAATCATTAGGAGAAAGAATTTTAGGACGTGTTGCATTACAAGATGTAATTAATCCTTTAACTAGTGACTATTTAGTTAGATCTGGTGAGCAAATCACAGAAGCTATAATGAAAGCGATTGAAGCTTCTCCAGTAGAGAAAGTTGAAGTTCGTTCTCCATTAACTTGTGAAGCGCTTAAAGGTATTTGTGCTAAATGTTACGGTAGAAACTTAGCTACTGGTAAAATGACTCAAAGAGGAGAAGCGGTTGGAGTAATTGCAGCTCAGTCTATTGGAGAGCCAGGTACACAGTTAACATTACGTACTTTCCACGTTGGAGGGGTTGCGGGTGGTATTTCTGAGGAGTCTAGCATCGTTACAAGATTTAACGGTAAACTAGAAATCGAAGATTTAAAAACTGTTAAAGGTGAGGATAACGAAGGTAACTCAGTTGATATTGTAGTTTCTCGTTCTACCGAATTGAAATTAATTGATGAAAGAACAGGTATCTTATTAAGTACAAACAACATTCCTTACGGTTCAAGTATCTTTGTTAAAGATGGTCAATCGGTTGTTAAAGGTGATGTAATTTGTAAATGGGATCCATATAATGGAGTTATCGTTTCTGAGTTTACTGGTAAAATTGCTTACGAAGATTTAGAGCAAGGACAATCGTTCATGGTTGAAATTGATGAGCAAACAGGATTCCAGGAAAAAGTAATTTCTGAATCTAGAGCTAAAAAATTAATCCCAACTTTATTGGTTTACGGTAAAGAAGGTGAATTGATTCGTTCTTATAACTTACCTGTTGGAGCCCACTTGATGGTTGAAAATGGTGAGAAAATTAAAGCTGGTAAAGTATTGGTAAAAATTCCACGTCGTTCTTCTAAATCAGGAGATATTACTGGAGGTTTACCAAGAATTACAGAGTTGTTAGAGGCTCGTAATCCTTCAAACCCAGCTGTAGTTTCTGAAATTGATGGAGTTGTTTCTTTTGGAAAAATCAAAAGAGGTAACCGTGAGATTGTTATCGAATCTAAATTTGGTGACATTAGAAAATACTTGGTTAAATTATCAAGCCAAATTCTAGTTCAGGAGAATGACTTCGTTAGAGCAGGTGTACCATTGTCAGACGGTGCTATTACTCCAGACGATATTTTAAGAATTCAAGGTCCAGCTGCTGTTCAACAGTACTTGGTAAATGAAATTCAAGAGGTATACCGTTTACAAGGGGTAAAAATCAATGACAAACACTTCGAGGTTGTTATTCGTCAGATGATGCGTAAAGTAAGAGTACAAGATCCAGGTGATACTTTATTCTTAGAAGATCAACTAATTCATACTAAAGATTTCATCGTTCAAAACGATAAATTATACGGAATGAAAGTTGTTGAAGATGCTGGAGATTCTAGCGTATTAAAAGCGGGTCAGATTATTTCTCCTCGTGATTTACGTGATGAAAATTCATTATTAAAACGTACAGATAAAAATCTAGTTGTAGCTAGAGATGTAATTACTGCAACTGCAACGCCAGTTTTACAAGGTATTACAAGAGCTTCGCTACAAACTAAATCATTTATTTCTGCTGCTTCTTTCCAAGAAACAACTAAAGTACTTAACGAAGCTGCAGTAGCAGGTAAGGTAGATTACTTAGAAGGATTGAAAGAAAATGTAATTGTTGGACATAGAATTCCTGCAGGAACAGGTATGAGAGAATACGATCATACAATTGTAGGTTCTAAAGATGATTACAATGAAATGATGGCTAATAAAGAAGAATATATTTATTAATTTAGGAAACTATGAGTAATCCGAATCAACAACAAGAGCAAATTAATATTGAGTTAGATGAAAAAATCGCTGAAGGAATTTATTCTAATTTAGCAATTATCAATCATTCTTCTTCAGAATTTGTTTTAGATTTTGTAAGCATTATGCCAGGTATTCCTAAAGCCAAGGTAAAGTCAAGAATTGTCTTGACACCACAACATGCTAAACGATTGTTAAGAGCAATTGGTGAAAATATTCATCGTTTTGAAACCGCTCATGGCGAAATCAAAGAAACGGAACAAGCACCAATACCGCTTAACTTCGGTCCAGCAGGACAAGCATAATTTAAATAAAAAAGCTCCAGAAATGGAGCTTTTTTTATATAAGAGAATTTGTGATTTATGTTTTAATCAAAAAAGGCCTCTTGAATTTATTCTAGTATGTACTTTATCCGATTTTAATTCGCTTTATCGATTAAATTTCGCCTTGAGCGCACATTTTTTTAACTTGCAAGTTCCTAAAATTGAATACTCGAG
>NZ_NCWQ01000095.1:0-15205 GCF_002156885.1 Flavobacterium sp. AJR
TCTCTTAAAACATCTTTTAGTTCGTTATAGTTACTATGATAAGAAGTAGAAATAGAAGCTATTCTTTTACCATTTTCGAGTATAAAAAGGAACTCTGCCATACCTTCTTTTCCAACCTCAAAAAGAACTATAAAACCGTCTAAATTATTAATTTCATATACTTTAGATTTTCCTAATCCAAAATAACGACTTACAATTATATATCTATCATCAATAGTTAACTTATGCGCTCTTGTTCTAAACATTGTCAACCAAAAAAAAATAGTAAGTAGTAAAAATAAAATAGGCAAAAACTTTCCTGCATTTCTAGAAGTAAAACTTAAATAAATAAGCAGTGGTGGTAAAACAACTGAAACTATAGCAATAAAAACTGGAGGTGTTTTAAACTTAGACTTTATACTTATCATATTAATAACTTTTAATTTTAACGCAAAACTACATCACGAACAACATCTCTTCGCAATTCCTCATTAATCATCGTAATGATTTTTGATTTTCCATGAGTGAGTTCCTCTCTTAAAACAGACGATGTAAGCTCTACATAAAGCGTACTTCCTTTTAAAACTACATTTCGGGTATAACTATTTACACCATTCCCCATCAGTTGTCGCCATGCCTCTTTTACATCAATCTGATCCATTCCGGGTTGGAGCTTATTTACCTGGATAATCCTTTGCAAAATATCCCCAACACTACTCTGATTATTTAGTCTTTTTGCCATTATCTATAATATTAATTGGTCCTGCTTTTTTATAATGATATTCTTTTTTCTCGGCGTTAAGCAGCACTAATTTATCGTCTGTTAAGGCAATTAATTCTTCCGTCCATTTTGTATAAGGAGTCGAATAATCTAAGAAAGCCTTACCGTCTTTAAATCTAACTTTTACCGTTTCGTGTAAATCGTTTGTCATAAAAGTTCCGTCTAATTGTGGCATTACTTTCTGACGAATACCGTTATTATCGGCCTCTATCTTAAAAAAGTCATAGCTTTCATTCATCCCGTAATCTTTATCTTCACCTTTATCAAAAACTACTTTTTCAATCTCCCAATATCCATTTAATTTAGCAATATCTGCAGGTTCTATTTTTTGCTGACATCCAACAAACAAAAATGATACTAAGAGAATTTTAAATACGTTTTTCATTATAAATTTTATTTTTTAGGAGCTATTTCCTGCTATCCGCTATATCTTTTTGTGGAAGAAAAATCCACAAAAAAGAATACCGCTTCTATCAGGGCTAAAGCTTCACGGTACTATAAATATTTTATTTTTGTGAGTTACAAAGTTAACTTTATATAATTGATAAAGAAGAAAAAATTGCCAAAACCCATTAAACTATTTTATAGATTTTGATTTACTTATAAAACAAAAAAACCAACGAATACTAAAAGCATTCGTTGGTTTTTATATATTGAACAGCCATTATTCTAATTATAAAAGTTTTATATCATAAAACCTTTAATCGAAAATTATGCTGCCAGATTATTTTTTTGTTTGGATTCTTCTAAGAAGACCTAAAAGAAATAAAATAACACCTACTACTAATAAAACGTAATACAAAGTTAGATTTTGTTCTCTAAAAACATTAGATAAAACAAAAGACAGGATACTACCAAAATAAAAATAAATCGGCGGGATATTATTAAAACTCATCTAAAAACTATTTAAAGAAACTATCTACGAACTCATATTTATTAAAAACCTGCAAGTCTTCAATTCCCTCACCTACACCAATGTATTTTACAGGAATTTTAAACTGATCCGAAATACCAATAACAACACCACCTTTGGCAGTACCATCTAGTTTGGTTACAGCCAGAGCTGTTACCTCGGTTGCAGCAGTAAACTGCTTAGCTTGCTCAAAAGCATTTTGCCCTGTAGAACCATCCAAAACCAAAAGTACATCATGAGGTGCATCGGCTACAACTTTTTGCATTACACGTTTTACTTTAGTCAATTCGTTCATTAAATTGATTTTGTTATGCAAACGACCTGCTGTATCAATAATTACAATATCGGCATTTTGTGCTACTGCAGATTGTAAGGTATCAAAAGCTACAGATGCAGGATCACTCCCCATATTTTGTCTTACGATTGGCACACCTACACGATCAGCCCAAATTTGCAATTGATCAATCGCTGCTGCACGAAAAGTATCTGCCGCTCCCAGAACTACTTTATAACCGGCTTTTTTAAACTGATAAGCTAATTTACCGATTGTAGTAGTCTTACCAACTCCATTTACTCCAACAACCATTAAAACATATGGTTTTGTTTGTATAGGAATTACAAACTCAGTCGCTTCGCCTGTATTAGTCTCTGATAATAAACCTGCAATCTCTTCTCGCAAGATTTGGTTTAACTCATCGACACCAAGATATTTATCGGCTGCTACGCGTTTCTCTATTCGGGTAATAACTTTTAGTGTTGTCTCTACTCCAACATCCGAAGAAACAAGAATTTCTTCTAAATTATCTAAAACGTCGTCATCAACTTTAGATTTTCCGGCTACGGCTTTACTTAATTTAGAGAAGAAACTGGTTTTAGATTTTTCAAGACCTTTGTCTAATGTCTCTTTTTTATCGGAAGAAAATATTTTTTTAAAAAAACTCATTTTTATATAGGTTGTTAGTTTTTCGAATTATTTAGATTTTTCTCACAATCTACAACAATTCTAAAGTTTAAAAAAGCAAAGTATCTTTAATTAACCCTGATTACTTCACATACTTTCCAATTTTATAGGAGTTCAGTGAACTACGTTTGTAGCAATACCCTTTTGTTCTGGTCCCGAAGCTCGAGATAAAACAAAAGATCGCAGCAAAAGCAGGAACTTTGATTAAAAAAAGAACTTTTGTTTGGCTTCTCTAAATTTTGAGACAAATATAAAAAATAAAAAAGCTACTTCCGAATGAAAGTAGCTTTTCTATATATTGTAATTGTTAATTATTTCTTTTTCAAGAAAGTATCAACTTCTTCAGGAGCCATAATAGATTCTACGAATGTATATGCACCAGTTTTAGGAGATTTCACCATTTTGATGGCTTTTGATAATCTCTTAGAAGATGTTTGTAACGATGCTACGGTTTTCTTTGCCATGATTCAAATGTTATTTGAAGTTTTTATAAAACTCTAATGGAAAACCATTGAGATTTATAAAATCTCTAATTATTACTTAATTTCTTTGTGAACTGTTACACGTTTCAAGATTGGATTAAATTTCTTAATCTCTAATCTGTCTGGAGTATTTTTTTTGTTCTTTGTTGTAATGTATCTTGAAGTTCCTGCTACACCAGAAGTCTTGTGTTCAGTACATTCTAAAATTACTTGGATTCTATTACCTTTCTTTGCCATCTTGCTATATATTTATTTTGGAAAAGATTATTTGATAAATCCTTCTGACTGCGCTTTTTTCAAAACCGCAGAAATTCCATTTTTATTAATTGTTTTTATCGTAGATGCTGCTACTCTAAGAGTAATCCATCTATCTTCTTCTGGAAGATAAAAACGCTTTTTAACTAAGTTCACAGAAAATTTTCTCTTAGTTTTGTTCATAGCGTGAGAAACGTTATTTCCTACCATCGCTCTTTTACCTGTAAGGTCACAAACTCTTGACATTATACTTATGTTTTATCGTTATTCAAAATCAGGGTGCAAAGAAAAGAAAAATAAACGATTGAAACAAAAAATTAGTGTACATTTTTTAAAATTTCTTTCTGTAACATTTCTAAACTTTTAATTACAGCCCTATCTATCACTTTTTCACGTGGTTGGCCAAAGTTAAATTCTTCGACTATTACATCGTCTGGTGTGGCAATTGCAATAAAAATAGTACCAATTTCCGCATTTGAGTCTCCTTTTGTCGGTCCGGCGTTCCCAGTTGTCGCGATTGCGTAATCAGTTTTCATTATGCGTTTTACGTTCAAAGCCATCGATGAAGCAACCGCAGCACTTACCACAGTATTTTCTTCTATTAAATCGGCTGAAACACCCAAAACAGTAGTCTTTACCTCGGTTGCATAAGACACAACACTACCTCTAAAGTAGCTTGAAGCACCAGAAACTGCCGCTAAAAGTGATGCGATTTTTCCTCCAGTACAACTTTCGGCAGTCGCAACTGTCTTTCCTTTTTTTGTTAGTAATTCTCCTACTACTACTTCAAGAGTTTCATTATCATCGAAGCCTACAATAATATCATGAATGATTGCATCTAGCGATTGCACATTGGCCTCGATAGCTGCTTCAAGCATTTCTTTATCTGTACCTCGGGCAGAAAGTCGCAAACGCACTCTTCCCGGATTTGGCAAATAGGCTAGCTTTATAAAATCGGGTAAATTATTCTCCCAATCTTCGATACGCTCGGCTACTAAACTTTCGCCCTGACCGTATGTAAGTATCGTTTTATGAATAATATACGGTCGCTCGTATTCTTTTACAACTTTTGGGATTATTACGCTTTCTACCAAATATTTCATTTCATAAGGTACTCCCGGAAGCGAAATAAAAACGGTATTTTCTTTCTTCACCCACATTCCTGGTGCCGTCCCCATCTGGTTATGAAGCACCGTACATTTAGAAGGAACTAACGCCTGATCTTTGTTCATTTGGGTAATCGGTCGCTTATAAAAACCTTCGATTAGTTCTGTGACATGCGCCAGAACTTCGGGATTAACAACCAATTCATCTTCAAAATAATCACAAAATGTTTTTTTGGTCACATCGTCTTTTGTAGGCCCTAAACCTCCTGTAACGATTACCAAATCGACTTTGTTTTGTAATTGAGAAAATGTGTCTAAAATATGCTGCTTATCATCACTTATCGAAATCATTTCGTGAATTTCGACTCCGATTTTATCTAAAGATTTAGCTATAAAACCAGAATTTGTATCTACAATTTGTCCTATTAAGATTTCGTCACCAATTGTAATTATTGTTGCTTTCATGTATCTAAAATTCAAATTACTACTAGATTATTTATCGCAAGGAATTGCGTGGGGAATAGCAATGAAAATCCTTTTTATCGCGAAGTAAACGGAAGAAAGAAAAAATCAATTTACTTGTATTATAATTAATTTACAAAGCAAATTGTATTTGGAGAAGATAGCCTAGCCTGAAAATTCAGGCTGGCAATCTATGAAGTTTTACAAATCAAAGTCTTTCTTAATTTCTTTGATTGCTTCTTTAACTTGATTTTTTATGCTTTTAAATGTTTCTTCTATGGCTTTCTTTTTACCCTCAGCCTTTGTCCAGGCTTCGACTTGAAGAATCTCCTCAAAAGCAACATTAAGCCCTAATAAATCAAGCGTTGGCTTTATTTTGTGCGCATACGCATAAGCATGCTTATGATCTTTCTTTTTTATCCCTTCTTTAATTTGTTTTAAATCCTCAGGAACTTCGGTTACAAACAAATTAAGAATTTCGTTTACAAATTCGGGATCGTTGTCTGAAAGTGCGTACACTTTTGAAAGGTTATATTTTAAAGCCATTATTTTACTTGTATTCTGAATAATTTTTTTCCTTCTAAAAACCCTTCTAAAACATCATCTGGCTTTACAGCTGCAACTCCTTCTGGAGTTCCTGTAAAAATAATATCTCCAATTTTTAGCGTGAAGTATTGAGAAACATATGAAATAAGCTCATCAATTTTCCACAACATCATATTAGAGTTTCCTTTTTGAACGGTCTTAGAATTATTTGTTAATTCAAATGTAATATTTTCCAATGAACTAAATTGCGTCTTAGGCAAAAAATCACCTATTACAGCCGAACCATCAAAAGCTTTTGCTTTCTCCCAAGGCAATCCTTTTTGCTTTAGTTTTTCTTGTAAATCTCTAGCTGTAAAGTCGATACCTACACTTATCTCGTCGTAATATTTGTGCGCAAACTTTGGCTCTATATATTTCCCGACCTTATTAATTTTAACAATAAGCTCAATTTCGTGATGAATATCTTCAGAAAATTCAGGGATTACAAATGGATGTTGCTTTAACAAAACTGCCGAATCAGGCTTCATAAATACAACTGGCTCTGTTGGACGTTCGTTTTGTAACTCTTCGATATGATTGGTATAATTTCTACCGATACAGATTATTTTCATCTTTATAGTATTCAGTTTCAGTATTCAGTTTCAGTTCCAGCAAGCATACTGAAAACTGCCACTGTGACTGAGAACTTATTTAGTATTTAATTTTCTTAATTTAATTGCCGTCAATACTTTTTTGGTATATAAAGGAAAATCTGCATTTTGTATCCAGCTAAAATATCCTGGTTCTGTTTCCAGAACCTTCTCTACTTTTGCTCCTTTATGTTTTCCGAAGGTAAAAACTTCTTCATCATCTTTATCAAAAGCAATCATTCCTGCAAAATCGGCTATTTTTTTTCTGGTTGTAAATTCAGATAACGCTTTCATATCATTTTCCAATTCTGGATAACGATCTAATTGTGCTTTAAGAATCTCATATGTCGCCATTGTATCAGCTTCAGCAGAGTGTGCATTCTCAAGGCTTTTTCCGCAATAAAATTTCAAAGCAGCGCTTAATGTTCTTTCTTCCATTTTATGAAAGATAGTTTGCACATCGACTGAGCATTTATTTTTCATATCAAAATCAACTCCTGCACGAAGCAATTCTTCTGCTAACAACGGAATATCGAAACGATCGGAGTTAAACCCTGCCAAATCACTATCTTTTATCATATTGTAAACCTGCGGCGCTAAGGTTGCAAATGTAGGTTCATTTGCTACTTTTTCATCAGTAATACCGTGAACGGCTGTAGTTTGTGGAGGAATTGGAATCGTAGGATTCACCAACCAAGTTTTACTTTCTTTATTTCCGTTTGGAAAAACTTTAAATATTGAAATTTCTACTATTCGATCTTTTCCGATGTCTATTCCGGTAGTTTCTAGATCGAAAAAGCAAATTGGTTTGTTGAGTTTCAGTTCCATTTTTTAATTTTATAAGTTTACAAATATAATTTTTAAACACGAATTTCACCTGTTTTTTTCAGAAAGTTGCCGATTACTACCTGTAATGCAATAATGCTGCAAAAAGAAAACCCTTTCAACATTTAAAACGTTAAAAGGGTTAATTATTTATAAGTTGGATTTTTTCTAGAAATCTCTATCTACATCAAAAGCTTCTAAGTACTCAGCAACTCTTTTTACAAAACTTCCTCCTAAAGCTCCATCTACAACACGGTGGTCATAACTGTGCGAAAGGAACATTTTCTGACGAATTCCGATAAAATCTCCTTCTGGAGTTTCGATAACCGCTGGTACTTTACGAATCGCTCCAAGAGCTAAAATCCCTACTTGTGGCTGATTGATAATTGGTGTTCCAAAAACACTTCCAAAAGTCCCCACATTCGTTACTGTATAAGTTCCGCCTTGTGTATCATCTGGTTTTAGTTTTCCTGTTTTTGCACGATTACCTAAATCATTAACAGCTTTTGCCATTCCAACAAGGTTTAACTGATCTGCATTTTTAATTACCGGAACAATTAAGTTTCCGTTTGGTAATGCAGCTGCCATTCCTAAATTTATATTTTTCTTTTTAATGATATAATCCCCATCAACAGAAATATTCATTCCTGGAAAGTCTTTTAATGCTTTTGCAACAGCTTCCATCATAATTGGCGTAAAAGTTAATTTCTCACCTTCTCTTTTCTCAAAAGCAGCTTTAACTTTATCTCTCCATTTTACAATATTCGTTACATCAACTTCAATAAATGATTGTACGTGTGCTGATGTTTGAACTGAAGCTACCATATATCCAGAAATAAGCTTACGCATTCTGTCCATCTCTATGATTTCATCACCTCCATTTACAGAAACTGGTGCAGCTTTTGAAACTACTGGCTCTTGTACCTTAACCACCACTGGTGTTGGCACAGGAACTTCAACAGCTACTTTCACTTCTACTTTTGGAACTTCTACTTTGTTTGTTCTATTAACAACGTAAGCCAATATATCTTCTTTGGTCACTCGACCATCTTTTCCTGAACCATTTATACTTTCTAGCTCTGCAATAGAAACATTTTCTTCTTTAGCAATATTTTTTACTAATGGCGAAAAGAATTTATCCGAAGTAGTGTAATCTGCAGGTGTTGCAACCGCTTCTTTAGCAGCTTCGATTGTTTTTTCAACAAAAACAACTTCTGTAGGAACGACCGTTTCTTCAGTTACTTTATCAACTAAAAATGACGAACCTTCTTCAGTTTCAATGATGGCAATAGTTTGCCCTACTTGTACCAAATCGTCTTTGCCAAACAATTGCTCAATCAAAATACCAGAAACTTCACTTGGCACTTCGCTATCGACTTTATCTGTAGCGATTTCCAGTACTGCTTCATCCATTTCAATTTTGTCTCCAACTTGTTTCAACCAGTTTGTGATTGTTGCTTCAGCGACACTTTCTCCCATTTTAGGAAGTTTTAATTCAAATCTTGCCATATTGTTAACCTAAAAGGTGATTTTGATTTTCAGATTGCGAAATTACTGAAATTTTTAAATATAAATTACATTAAATATAATTTTTATGTGATTTTAACGATTTTACCTCTATCATTACTTGAATCACTTCCGATTAAGAAAGTGGTGTTTTTGGGTAAAATTTTAAAAGTAATCTTCTTATGCCTTTCAGATTTTATCATATCGATACATTTCTTGAATGATATGTATTGATTATCTAAAATTACCTCTGCTCCTTTTCCTATGTAAATCAGGGACGAATTTACCATTTTTTCTTTTTTTAAATCGCAAAATGTAACTTTATTTTGCAAAATTGAACTCAATTTTTCACTTAAATTATCATTCATGGAGTATAAAAAATATTCTTTTGGAATTGTTTTTATCGTCGTTTTTCCCTGAATCATTTTAACAATAGAAAAAAATACGATTCCAATTTTCATAAAAAGTGAAAACAAAAAAGATACTTTAAAATGTTTTTTATAAAAGAAATTCATAGCTTCCTGAAAGCGTTTCATATATTTCTCGTCCTTTATAGTGCTTTCTCCTTTATAGTGAATTACCGTAGTTTCAGCGAAATAGTAATTAGCCTTGCCTTTTTTAAGAACCATGTACGATAAATCGATATCATCGGAATACATGAAACAATCTTCATCAAAACCACCTACTTCATTATATAAATCTCGTTTCATTACCATAAAAGCACCTACAAGTATTTCGACTTTGCCTGTTTGGTTTTCGTTTAAATGTTCCGCATAATATCTATTGAAATACTTAGACTTTGCAAAAACCTTATATAAACTAGTTATTTTAGTAAAAGCAACCCAAGGTGTCGGAACGCCACGCTTGCTTTCGGGAAGAAAATTCCCTGCTCCATCAATAAGATTTACTCCTACTATTCCTAAATCCTGTTGTACTTTGGCGAAAGCCAATACTTTTGTAAATGTATCTTCGGCAACTACTGTATCAGGATTTAAAATGCATATATAATCTCCTTGAGCTTGTGAAACACCTATATTATTTCCTTTAGGGAAACCTAAATTTTCGGCGTTCGCGATTAATTTTACAACAGGAAAACGACTACGAATCATGTCGCAACTATCATCTGGAGAATTATTATCTATTACAATAATCTCGCTATCAATATCTTTAAGCGCCTGCTGCACACTTAAAACACATTGCTCTAAAAAATAACGCACATTATAATTGAGGATAATAACCGATAATTGCATGTAAAATAGTCTTGAAAGTTCGAAAGTTAGAAATTTTCTACTAAACCGAACCGTAATGACCAATCATTTTTACTAACTCCAAAATCCATTACAAGATTACTATTGTTACGTTTGTTCCATTTTATGCGCAATCCTGTACCAATTGCAGGATTCCATTTGGTAAATTGATAAGTCTGAAATTTAGATACCGATGAGATATTGGTAAAAAATACTGCTCCCCAAAAACCATCGGCAGAAATATCTGTTCTATATTCGGTCTCAAAATACAATAATGCATTACTTCGGAAACGATTTCTTGTAAAACCTCGTCCTGTTTTTTGCTGTCGGTCCCAGCCAATACTCGGTAAGTCGAGATAATGTGGATCTCCTCCTCCTATTGTTGACCAATAAAAAGCTCTATATGCCAAAACTTTATGTTTTACATCGCTAAACGAATGGTATTTTCGAGCATCTATATATAAGGATTGCCACCCTTTATTATCAAGACCTCCATTGGTATTGATTCGGAAATTGGCTTCTAGATATGTTCCTTGTTCTGGATTAATATTATTAATTCTGGAATCATAAAGTGCTTGTATTGCAACTCCAAATGAAACATCATCGGAATAATCTCCGCTCATGTATTTAAAATAATCGGTTTCTCCATCTATCTTAGAATCTTCGGAAATATTTTGATAACTATCAAACAGAACTCCTAATCCGAGTCCGAAATTGCCTTTGACTTTTCTCGTTACATATTCATAAAAACGCCATTGTTTATAATTCAGGATAGACATTTCGTCGTCGAGATGATGATCTCCCAAACCATATGTAGGTTGCGGATAAATCATAAATCGATAATCTCCTGTAAAGTTATACTTATCATCCTTAGTATATATATAGGACTGAATTGGGAATACATATTGATTAGAGAAACTAAAATAAGGCGAAAAAACAACTTGTGACATTGTAGTTTTCTCATGATCATCGCCTAGATAAAAAGTACTCAGAAACGAAATAATTATTCTGGCATTTCCATTACCTTCTACGGGGATTGGAGATAATGAGAAAGCTATCTTCTTTTTGGCATCATGCCTTACGGTATCATTTTTAGAAAATATACTTTTGTACACATCGATAATATCTCTACTATTATGTTTGAGAGAATCTTTTTTGTGCGTGATGGAGTCATTTTGCGAATAGCAAAAACAGCTAAAAAAAAGAAAAGACAAAACACTTCTTAATTGTAAGTAATTCATTTTTAATTGTTTTAAAACACACTCTCTTAACAAAAATAAAACTAAAATTTCATTTACTCTCGAATTTATCAATAAAGATTCTTACAAAAAGATGTGAGATATGAAGATGAAAAATAGGAGATGCAGGATGAGAGATGCAAGATGTGAGATGCAAGATGTGAGATGCAAGATGTGAGATGAAAAAAGGAAGATGAGAGATGAGAGATGGAAACTGAAACCGACTACTGTTACTAAAAACTGTGACTACAACTGAATACTAAACCTTTAATTATTTATTTTAGCAAAAAATAGCTTTCTCTTTATGGAATATAAAACAATCACTAACAGAGTTTTACCACTTGGTTTTATTATAATCTTATTTTTAAGCTGCAAAACAACTTCTATACAACATACCAATTCTGATTTGGTTGTCTCAAACACTTGGTACATTGCTGGGCCAACCAAAGAAAATCAGGGAACAATAAACAATACTCGAATAAAAGAACATCATATTCTTGTTACAGCAAGCGACTCGCCTGTTGGAGAAATCGAACTGAATGTGATGATTACTCAATCTGAATCTAACGACGGAAAACCAACCAATTTACCTAGCAATTCTAGCTTTGTTAGTATTACTTATAAATCATCACAACCTATAAAAATCCAAGCTCGCGAAGGGAATGATTCCGGAACTGGATGCATACATGGAGGAACTCATGCAATGGCTGATTTACCTGCTTCTCCCGATAAATTTTCTACAATAAAAATTCCTTGGTCGGATTTTATACTAAACGATAAATCTGTAAACATTCATAATCTTTGCAAATTTAATTTTGTTAATTATCATCCTGTTTCTGGCGCTATATTAGAAATAACTGAAGTACAGATTCAAAATTTAAAACCATAAAACTAACTAACCTCAACATTATGAAAATCAAAATTCTAAAATTCTTATTTCTAATACTGTTCTTTTCTAATCTTACTTATAGTCAAAATAAAAAGGTCGACATTAATGGTGTTTGGGCCGATATTAATTCGGGTGCAGAAAATGCAGTTGTGATTATCTCTGAACAAAACGGAAAGGTGATTTTCTCTCATTACCTAGAATGGAAAGGACAAAAATTTGTAGAAAGTGGCATCGGAAAAAGAACTGGAAACACGATAGAATATACGGTTGATGTAACTTTACCTATTGAGGGTTGGGCAACTCAAGGAACACATACCTTAACATTATCTAAAGACGGTAATACACTCGAAGGCACTTACAAAGACAATAAAAAAAGAGAAGGTCCAATTGCTTTTAAACGTGTCAGATGATATTTCTTGTGAAAGGT
Organism: Flavobacterium sp. AJR; assembly: GCF_002156885.1. Lineage (NCBI taxonomy): Bacteria > Pseudomonadati > Bacteroidota > Flavobacteriia > Flavobacteriales > Flavobacteriaceae > Flavobacterium > Flavobacterium sp. AJR. The sequence continues at coordinate 12,247 of NZ_NCWQ01000095.1, forward strand.
GAAATGTTTTTTTTTGTAAAATGTAAAAGGGAGTTAATGCGATTATTAACTCCCTTTTTATACTATTTATGTACCCATTTCTACATTGTCCCAATCATCAGCTCGGTTGTAAATCCATTCTAACGATTTGCGTCTTTCATATACTAATCCTCCATTTAGCTTTGCTTCTCGACCGTTTAGTCTTTCATCTACACAATACCAATGCAGTCGGTAATAATAATCAAGCATGGTATAAATCTCAACTTCTGATTTTAAATTCTGCAAGCTTTCCATTTTTTCATTGCCATCTCCTTGCTCTAGATTTGGCAATAGCGAAGCCATATTATCTCCTATATACTCTTCTGCTTCTAGCCCTGGAATCATTTCTGTTACCCACATAAAAGCCCACAATGATTCTAGATACCATCTTAAAGAATTAATTTCAAATTCGGTTAAATCATCATTTTCTTTTTCTAGTATTTCTTTTTCTGAATCTGATAGATATTTAGCTAAATCATGATTCTCTATCCATTCTTTAATAATATAAGTCGGAGCCTCAAACGCGATGTTTATCAAAGCATTCATAACCGACATCCTCCCTTTAATCTCTTCTAGGGTTCTTAATTTTGGTGTATCTAAAATTGGTAACCAATCATTTACACGATATTCTTTTTGTTTAATAATTGTATCATTATCAATTTTAATTTGTCGGCGTTGTTCTTCAGTCATAATGTAATTTTCAAAATATACCCGAAAATAGAACTAATTTCTTTCAACACAAACAGATTCAATTGAAACTTTACAAATGCAGCTGAATCTTGTATTTATTAAAAATTCGCATGGCAAATAACATAATCGTCGAGAATACTAAAGACCAGATAATTCCAGGCGTTCCTTCACGGAAATAATCCGGAATTATATGTATTTTGAATGCTAAATTGAAGTAATATATTATCCCTGGAAGTATGTAAATAAGAAGCGGATTTGCAGCTGCTGGCATAAAAAAGTTGCTCCATTTGGTTTGTTTTTTAATTTCCATTAGCCAATACAAGAAATAAAAGATTACGGTACAAATCCCTGCAGAATATAATACCCAAGAAGGTGTTCCTCTTACCTTAGAAACTTCATAGTATGGTCGCAATAAATACCCCAGTACAAAAAACAGCACTCCAAAACCTATTACTTTCCAATTGATTTTTTCGGATATCTTTCCTTCAAAAAACAAAAGAGATATTACTACTCCAGCCGAAACAAGTGTAGCGTGCGTCATATGTCCAGCAATAAAACCTATCCATTTTATTTCATGAACAAAAGAGCCTTCAATTTGATTTAAAATATTTGCCGCAAGACAAACAAAAAGAAACGCAATCATGGCTATCAATTTTCCATTAACAAGCCAATAATAGACTACCGTAATTAAATACGCCCAACCTATAAGTCCTAGAATCCCCCACCATTTTGGAGTGATTCCTATCTCTCCATTTTCCTGAACATATAAAAAGTATAAAGCCACCAGAACCAACATTCCGCCATATTGTAAAATATTTTTAGTGACTTTAGGAAATGATTTATCGTATTTATTCCAAATAGGAATTGGCATTGAATACGCCAAAAGTCCCCAAAAAGCTGCAGAAATTACCATCTTGGAGGCATCATAACCATATTCGGCATTTACCATATAAACGCCAATAATAATAAGTGCCAATGCTCTTTTTAAAGTATGTGTCCAGATAGTTTTAGGTGTATCTCCTTTAATTAATCGGGCATTAAACGCAAATGGAATAGACATCCCGACAATAAATAAAAATGCAGGAAATACCAAATCGACAAAGGTCATTGCATCGGCATCAGCTGGCATATGTTTCATCCATTGTGGTACATTTTTTATGCTAGCCAGCTCATTGACAAAAATCATGATAAAAATGGTAATTCCACGAAAAGCATCTATGGAAATAATTCTTTTATTGAATAAATCTTCTTTTATTTTCATACAGAGATAATATTTGTTTTTTAAAGGAATATGGTATCGCCATTCTTTTTTATGAATTATGATTTCGAATCATGCCGATTTCATAATTCATTACAGTATTAACAAATATAAAATATTCAAGGAGAAATCAAAGGAGTATTTAAAAGACTGACAAACTTGTTGATTTATGTTAAATATCAGTAGAAACGGGGATTTTTGTTTGGGTCAAAAAATATTCCTTTACTTTTGATAAATAAGAATTATCAACAATGAAAAAACTCTTTTTATTAATAATCTTTTTATTTTGCTTACCTATTTATAGTCAAGTAAAACCACAATCTCATCTGAATTTTAAAATTCTAAACACGATTGTTAAAGATGGAGATTCTTTACATATTTCCCTGAATAATTATTCGAAGAATAATTATTATATAGTTTACGATATGTTAAAAACTATAAATCATTTCACTTCAAATAATATATATAAGACTAATATTCATTTAATTGATAATGATGATTTAGTTGTATCCGAAGAAATTGTAGATTATGAATGTTATGATACTGATACCGAAAATAAATTATTGAGTCTTACAAATAAAGTTGAAATTTTAGAGATTAAATCCAATCAAGAAATTAAATTTAAAATTCCTTTTAAGATAAAAACAGAAATCAATGATTATTGTTGGTACGGTTTTATTGTAAAAAAACAAAACGATAAAAAATATCATATTCAATTTGATTACACATTACTTAATACTTATTTAGGGTCTAAAATGTGTGAAGAAACAAAATTAATAGAACAAAATAAAGGATATAAACTGTATGAAGAAAAAATCACTTCTAACAAAGTATCTTTAGAATTATAAAATAACCCAAACAGTTGTAGTTTTTTTATTTTACGAAAAAATTCAAAATACCAGCAGTCAAAAAATATTCCTTTATTTTTGATAATCACAATTCATCCCAATGAAAAAAGCCCTTTTGCTTTTCTTTTTATGCATCACTACAACC